>CAZMKY010000573.1:0-2065 GCA_964566835.1 uncultured Rhodobacterales bacterium | reverse complement strand
CTTGGGTTGAGCGTGCGATCTTATCACCGTCGCTTGGCCGATCACGGGGTCAACTTCCAAACCCTCGCCGAAGAAACACGCCGGGAGCTTGCGCTCAGCATGCTGCGCGATGAAAGTTGCCCGTTGTCCGAAATCGCCTTTCTCACCGGGTTCTCGGAACAGAGCGCGTTCAATCGCGCCTTCAAGCGTTGGACGAACGTGACCCCGGCAAGCTATCGCAAATCCCTGAACACATAGCGGCGTCTTTGGCCGCAACGGTCAAAACAGTGGCTCTACAGGTCAATCCTCGTGGGACCGGCATGACGTATTCGTTTCCTTGCAACATCAATCAGGGACACCCGTCATGCAGTTTCACCTTCTCTACTTCTCCTTTCTTTCCCTGTTCCTCGTCGCGGGATGGAACGCGGCATTGTTCCTCTGACCAGTTGCGCTGCGTCGATAGTCCAGAACCCCACATTCAAATCGGAGATAATCGTGAAAGCTCTCATCATTTGTTCCGTTCATGCCGTTTGCGACATCTCAGCGCTTGAACGGCAAGCCATCAACAAGGCCTGCGACCTGTGTGGGATTCCGGCCATTCTGACACCCGAAGATCATGCCCGCTCGCTGGCCGCCACGTCCATGCTGGAGGCCCTCAACGCCCTTCCAGGAACGCCAGAGCAACGGAAAACCCTAGTCGCCAACTATCTAGAAATCCTGAATGACGACATCTGGTCGGCATCCTTGCCCGCAAGGCAAAGCACATTGGCTACGTTGCTGGACCCGAACGGGTTCGCAAGACCCACAGGCTTCGTATCGGACTACCCGCTGATGACGACCAATCTCGTCCGGTCTGCCGCGTTGCTAACGAATGCGACAAAGCTTGGGCATCTGACAACGCTATCGGACCCCGTGAACGTGCAGGACAGCAAAGCCGGCCTTTCAGCTTCGGCGGCCTCGCTCCAAGTGAGGCACGAGGATGTTGACGTTCTGGTCGCGCACCAGCGCGATTTCGATGCGGCATTGGCGCTCGGCATGCATCCACGCTTCATCCGGGAACGACAGCCTTTTTCAAAGTGGCGGGCGTTGCACCAAGAATCCACGACAGAAATCCCTGCCGGGGCGATTTTGGCCCAACACGCAAGCCAGCCGTTGCAAGTCGTAGCTTAGTAGCGAACAAGCCCGATCTCTTCGCTCGCAAAACGCCGACCCTCGCCAAAACCGCACTGTTTGCCTAGTGTCTTCGACAAAGATGACCCGTTGGAAACCAGGTTCGGCATTTGGATATATTCGTTGCATCCCTTCTGCCTTTGGCCGTGGTAATCATCATGTTCAGCTTGGGTCTTGGACTGACACCAGCGGACTTTCAGCGCATCCTCAAGCGGCCTCGTGCTTTTTGCATAGGCGCGCTGAACCAAGTCATTCTGCTGCCGCTGATCGCCTATGCCATCATCGCGATTTTCGGGTTCTCGGCCGAAACGGCCGTGGGGATCATGATCCTCGCCGCCTGTCCCGGTGGTGCGGCAAGTAACATCATCACGAAACTGGCAGATTGGGATGTAGCGCTCTCAGTCACGCTTACCGCAGCCTTCAGCCTGACCTGTGTCCTGACAATTCCGTTCGTCCTGAGTTTTGCCGTTTCGCATTTCATGGGCGAGACAGCTCCTGATGTGAGCATTGCCACAACCGCCCTGACCGCGTTCTTGCTGACCGCGCTTCCAATTGCGCTTGGCGTCGCATTCCGCATGCTCAGTCCGAAGCTAACGACCAAGATCACCCCCTCGCTTGCCAAGATCGCCGTCGGCTTGTTTGTCACGGTGATCGTCGGTGCCATCGCGTCGAACTGGAACGTCGTGACCAGCAATATCTCAGAGCTCGGCCTCGGGCTCGTGGCATTGGTCGCGGCGCTGTCCTTCGCTGGGTTCGCGGTGTCGCGCATCCTTGGCGCGTCGAAAAAAGAAGCCAAAACCATTTCGGTCGAAACAGGTGTCCAAAACGGTGCGCTGGCTCTTGCCATTGCCGGGCTGCTGGTTGCTGGCGGCCCGACTTTCAATGCCTACGCCATACCCGCCGCGCTCTACAGCGT
>CAZMKY010000572.1:0-23632 GCA_964566835.1 uncultured Rhodobacterales bacterium | reverse complement strand
CGCGTCCAGTGCTTCCGGCAGGAAATTTTCAACCTTTTTCGTGATGGTTCAGGCCCGCGTAAAACGGCTGTTCAGATGAAGCGAACTGTCGCTTCTCGCCTCTGATCGTTCAACAAGATCAATAAGATGGGCCAACAAGTTACGTTCCGCTGCGGGCATCATGCGTGGGTCGATATCGGTGTAGACGGCCAAAGCAATCTCGTGAATGGACAAAGGGTTATCCGACAGCACCTCGCGGATCTGGTCCTCGCGGGATTGTCGATGCGCCAAGAGCCACATCAACCGCTCTGATGGATCGGCCAGTTCAGGTCCGTGAGAGGGAAAGAACCGATGATCTGGCATCAGCAAAAGGCGGTCGGTGGTACGCCTGAAGTCGCCAAGGTCGCCGTGCGGAGGGGATATCAAAGTTGAGGCCCAAGCCATCGCGTGGTCGCCGGACAGGATCCAAGTGTCGGTGGCGAAAGCCAGATGTCCGGCGAAGTGACCCGGTGTTTCGATCACTTGGATCGACCAGTCATCGCCCGTGACACTGTCCCCATCCGAGAGCCGTATGTCCGGCAGAAAGGTGTGATCCACGCCTTCGCCCCCACCGAGATTGGCAAAGGCGCGCAACTTGTCCGGAATGCTTTCCGCAGCTGTCCCAAAGCCGAAGACGGGCGCGCCGGTTTCTTCGGAAAGCCGCTTGGCACCGGGCGAATGGTCAAGATGAGGATGTGTGATCAGGATCTTCGAGATGCGGTCTCCGGCGGCTCTCTTGATTTGATCGAGGTGGGCCGCATCGGCTGGCCCCGGATCGACAACCGCGACTTCGCTTTCCCCGATCAGGAAGGTGTTGGTGCCCCAATACGTCATCGGAGACGGGTTCGGCGCCAAGATCGCGCGAAGACCCGGTGCCAGCTCTTGCACCTCACCATGTTCGGGAGCGGTCATTTCTTACTTTCGTCCTTTGCCCGTGCTGCCTAGGGTCTAGCCCATGATCGCTCAGCGCCTCAAAACCTTTATGCCAAGGTCCCTGTACGGGCGGGCGGCGCTTATTTTGCTGGTACCGATATTGAGCATTATTCTCGTGGTCTCTGTCGTCTTTATCCAGCGTCTCTATGACGAAGTGACACGACAGATGACAGAGGCCGTGGTCACGGACCTTGAGTATCTGTTGGCAGAGGTTGCCGAAGATCCGACAAGGGCGGAGTTGATTTTCGAAGACGTTGCGGCGCCGCTTGGATTTCGGGTTCAGCTTTCGGATGCCTCCGTTGAAGATCGACGAGAGTGGATCGATCTGACCGGGCGCATCGTAACCGACACGCTTCGCGACAGTTTTCCGTCAATCCGCGGTGTGGATCTGACGTCGCAGGCCGGGACTGTCACCCTTGGCATCGACACAGCCGCCGGTCCGGCTGAGGTCAATTTTCCGCGTCGCCGCGTGTCGGCACGCAACCCTCATCAATTGCTTGTTCTTATGGGATTTACCGCCCTTTTCATGACGTTGGTCGCGTTTCTTTATCTCAGGGGGCAAATCCGACCGATCAAGCGTCTGGCCGTCGCGGCCGAGGCGTTTGGTAAGGGACAATCTGTTCGCTACAAACCCACGGGCGCCATTGAAGTTCGCGCAGCCGGCAGCGCGTTTCTGGACATGAGGGCGCGTATTGAGCGCCAGATTGAGCAACGCACGACGATGTTGTCGGGCGTCAGCCACGATCTCAGAACGCCGCTGACGCGGATGAAGTTGACGTTGTCCTTGATGGAGCCGTCCGAAGACGTCGACGAGCTGACCCGCGATGTTGAAGACATGGAGCGCATGCTCAAAAGCTTCTTGAGCTTCGCGCGCGGCGATGCCTTGGATGATCCAGAAGATGTTGATCCTGTTGAACTGGTCCAAGCCGCCGTTAAGCGTGCCATTCGTGGCGGCGTCGCTGCGGAGGTCGGCCAGATCAAGGGAAAGGGGCGGGCCACCTTGCGCCCAATGGCGATCGGGAGAGCGCTGGACAACCTCCTTGGCAACGCCGGGCGCTATGGCAAGAAAGCGAAAGTCGGCCTGACAATTACCGAACGCGCAATCACGATCCAGGTCGAGGACGATGGTCCCGGTATCGCGGAAGACGAGCTGGAGACCGCCTTGAAGCCGTTTCAGAGGCTCGACAAGGCGCGCAATCAGGACAGCGGCTCAGGCGTCGGTTTGGGCCTGGCCATCACGGCGGATATCGCGCGGTCTCACGGTGGGGCTTTGCGTCTTGGCCGAAGTCCCGATATGGGCGGGTTGAGCGCAGAATTGATCCTGCCAAGATCTGGAAGTTTTGACCTTGGAACCGAGAATGCAGTCTGACCGTGAACTCTTGACCACCATGTTTCACGCCGCCGTTGCAGCGGCAGACCCGGCGCAGGCCATTCGCCCATATCTTCCTGATGCACCAAAAGGCAGGACGGTTGTCATCGGGGCAGGGAAGGGCGCCGCGCAGCTTGGCCAAGCGTTTGAGAAGATGTGGCCCGGGGACTTAAGCGGCCTGATCGTCACGCGTTATGGATATGGAGCCCTGTGTGAACGCTTGGAAGTGATTGAAGCCTCACATCCCGTGCCTGACCCGGCCGGTGAAGTCGCCGCGCGGCGTCTGATGGAACTGGTCGATGGGCTTACGGAAGACGACCTTGTCGTCGCGTTGATTTCAGGTGGTGGCTCTGCATTGTTGCCGGCCCCACCAGGGGAGCTGACGTTAGAGGACGAAATTGCCCTGAACGAAGCCTTGTTGGCTTCGGGCGCGCCGATATCGGCTATGAATGCAATCCGAAAGCAAGTCAGCCGTATCAAGGGTGGTCGTTTGGCGGCGCTTGCGCATCCTGCAAAGGTTGTAAGCCTGATCGTCTCTGACGTCCCCGGTGATGACCCGGCCGAAGTGGCGTCCGGCCCGACCGTTGCTTGCGCCCGTGATCGTCAAAGTGCGTTGTCGGCCATCCGGGACTGGCAGATTGAACTGCCGGAGCGTGTGATGCGTCATATCGAGACGGCCGAGGAAACTGCGCCCAATCCCGTCGATCCGGCCTTTGAGCGCGATGAAGTGCACGTCATCGCCAGCGCGGCCAGATCACTGGAGGCTGCAGCCGAGGTGGCCGCGCAGGCTGGCGTTTCGCCGCATATCTTGTCGGATGCTATCGAGGGTGAGGCGCGCGAAGTCGCCCGTGTTCACGCGGCAATTGCGCGCGAATGCAGTACAAGAGCACGCCCATTTGCAGCACCTGCGGTGATTTTGTCTGGTGGTGAAACGACAGTGACTATTCGTTCCAAAGGCGGTCGCGGCGGGCGCAATACTGAATTCCTCTTGTCTTTGGCAATTGAATTGGACGGTTGTCCGGATGTTCTGGCACTTGCCGCTGATACTGATGGAATTGACGGATCAGAACAAAACGCAGGCGCATTCGTAAATGGAAATACCGCCGCGCGCCTGCGTGAAACCGGAACAGATGCTCGGAGCTATCTTGGTAAGAATGACGCTTGGAGTGCGTTCAATAGCATCGAAGAACTGTTTTCACCCGGCCCAACCGGCACAAACGTGAACGATTTTCGTGCCATACTCGTCCGTTGAGGGCAGGGCGCATTTCCTTGATAAAAAAGGGGAGCGTGATGCTCCCCCTTTTCTTGTCTGACGCTTTAGATGGCCAGATCCTTGTCTGATTTTCCGGATGCAATCGCATCCTTGTACCACTGTGGTTGACGGCCGCGACCGGACCAGGTTTGTGAACTATCGGCCGGGTTCTTGAATTTCGCTGGCGCTTTTGGCTTGCCACCTTTCTTGCCAGAAGGCCCTAGCAATTCCGCAATCGACATGCCGTGTTTTTTCGCGACAGCCTCAATCTCTTTCAGCGCCTCTGCCTTCTTTCTTTTCTCGAAATTCGCGATTGCCTTGTCGACGTCCTTGCGAAGCTGAACGAGCTCTTCCATCGACATTTTATCTAGTTTCGGTGCAGCCATTTTTTTCCCCATGCTCCCAATTCCAATGCCAATTGGCACATTCGCGTTTATGAACTCAAGAAAATTGTGTGCGTGGTTGCACGCGCAGCTTGCCGAAAGGAAGGCTGATCTTGGAAGACTGGTAGGCCCGGAGGGACTTGAACCCCCAACCAAGGCGTTATGAGCGCCCTGCTCTAACCAATTGAGCTACAGGCCCGATAATTGTCGAATATCAGGTTGGAAGTCTCAGTCAAGGCGGGCCTGCGTGGACACTGGCCAGACGATCGGTTATCGGGCGCTGAGACAGTGAAAGAGGGCACTATGACCAAAAACGGGATGACCTATCGCGACGCGGGTGTCGACATTGATGCGGGCGATGCGCTGGTCGATCGGATCAAGCCCGCAGCCGCCAAAACAACCCGTTCCGGCGTGATGGAAGGCCTGGGTGGTTTTGGTGCTCTTTTCGATCTGAAGGCGGCTGGGTTCAGTGACCCCATCCTTGTTGGTGCAACCGATGGCGTGGGCACCAAGCTGCGTATCGCGATTGATACGGGCCATGTCAGCGGGGTAGGCATCGACCTTGTCGCAATGTGCGTCAATGACCTTGTGTGTCAGGGGGCAGAGCCTCTCTTCTTCCTCGACTACTTCGCGACCGGCCGCCTCGATGTGGCATCTGCAGCCGCCGTAGTGGAAGGTATCGCAGAAGGGTGTGCAGGCGCCGGTGCGGCCCTGATCGGCGGCGAAACGGCCGAAATGCCCGGCATGTATGGCGACGGTGATTTTGACCTTGCTGGATTTGCCGTCGGCGCGATGGAACGCGGCGCGTCGCTGCCGTGCGATGTGACCGAAGGCGATGTGCTCCTCGGCCTTGCATCCGACGGCGTGCATTCAAACGGATTTTCGCTGGTGCGTCGGGTGGCAGATGTCGCTGGTCTCTCGTGGACTGATAAAGCACCATTCGCTGATGTCACGCTAGGCGAGGCGTTGCTGACACCCACGCGCCTCTACGTCCGCCCCGCGCTGGAGGCCATTCGTGCGGGCGGCGTCCATGCGTTGGCCCATATCACCGGCGGCGGCTTGACCGAGAACCTTCCGCGCGTGTTGCCGGAAGACCTTGGTGCCGAAATCGACCTTGACGCCGTCGCGCTTCCGGGCGTGTTCCAGTGGCTGTCCGAGGCAGGCGGCATCGCCGAGACCGAAATGCTGAGAACCTTCAACTGCGGCGTCGGCATGATTGTTGTCGTGTCGCAGGACCGCGCCGATGCCCTGACCGAGGTGCTGAGTGCGGAAGGTGAGACGGTTATGCAGCTTGGACATGTGGTTCAGGGGCAAGGCGTCCGCTACAAGGGTGCTCTTGTCTGATGCGCGTTGCCATCCTGATCTCAGGTGGCGGATCGAACATGGTGCGCCTCGTCGAAAGCATGGCTGGCGATCACCCGGCGCGCGCAGTTCTGGTGCTCTCCAATCGGCCGGACGCCGGTGGTCTGGCCAAGGCGAAGAGTTTGGGCGTCGATACGGCGGTGGTTGACCACCGCGCGTTCGATAGTCGCGAAGCTTTCGAGGCAGAATTGGACGCGGCCCTGCGCACTGCAGATCCTGATCTCATATGCCTTGCTGGTTTCATGCGGATCCTGACGCCGGGATTTGTTGGCAGATGGGCCGGGAAGATCCTGAACGTTCATCCATCGCTTTTGCCAAAGTATCCGGGTCTGAACACCCATGCGCGGGCCATCGAAGCGGGCGACGCAGCCGCGGGCGTCAGCGTCCATATCGTCACCGAAGAACTGGATGCCGGCCCGATCCTTGGTCAGGCCAGCGTGCCTGTGAAGCCTGGCGATACACCAGACGCCCTGGCGGCCCGGGTTCTGAAGGCCGAGCATGTTCTCTATCCGACCGTTCTTCGCCAAGTTGCCGAGGGAAAATCAGACCGCCTCGACTTGTCGTTTGACGGCGATGATCCTATCAAAGTCGTCCCGGGAAAAGCGTAAGAGATCTGATGATCACGATCACCACAACAGACGCCTTGGCGGCCTTCTGCTCTGAAGCAGCAAAGCATCCATATGTGACCGTCGACACGGAATTTCTTCGCGAGCGGACGTACTACGCCAAGCTTTGCCTTGTTCAGCTTGCGATGCCCGGTGACGGCGATGATACCGCCGTCCTTGTGGACCCTCTTTCAAACGGTCTGGACCTTGCGCCGCTCTACGATCTCTTCCGCAATGACAGCGTCGTCAAAGTCTTCCACGCCGCGCGTCAGGACCTGGAGATCTTCTTTGTCGAAGGCGGCGTAATACCTGCACCGCTTTTTGATACGCAGGTCGCCGCCATGGTCGCCGGTTTTGGCGAACAGGTGGGTTACGAGACGCTGGTCAAGCGGATTGCCCGCGCACAGCTCGACAAGTCGTCCCGCTTCACCGATTGGTCCCGACGTCCGCTGACAGATGCGCAAAAGACCTATGCCTTGGCGGACGTGACGCATCTACGGGTGATCTATGAGTATCTGAAAGCTGAACTCGACAAGTCGGGTCGTGCGGTTTGGGTCGAAGAGGAGCTCGGCATCCTCAGCGACCCCGAAACCTATATCGTGCGCCCGGAAGAGGCGTGGCGTCGGCTGAAGACCCGGACCAACTCCGGCCGTTTCCTGGCCGTCGCGCGTGAGCTGGCCCGCTTTCGCGAAGGCTATGCGCAAGAACGTAACGTCCCGCGCAACCGCGTCATGAAGGATGATGCGCTTCTGGAACTCGCTTCGACCAAACCGCAATCGACGCAGGATCTTGGGAGGTCTCGTTTGCTGTTGCGCGAAGCCCGGAAGGGGGACATCGCAGACGGTATCCTTGCTGCGGTCAAGGCCGGGCTTGAGCTGCCACAAGCGGATCTGCCCAAAGTTGAGAACACCCGGGACAAGTTGCAGGTCAATCCCGCGATCGCGGATCTTTTGCGTGTTCTTCTGAAAGCCAAGAGCGAGACGTCTGGCGTCGCGCAGAAGCTGATCGCCACGACGTCGGAGTTGGACGAGATAGCTGCAGGCCGCCGCAATCTTCCGTCCCTGTCCGGCTGGCGTGCAAAGGTCTTCGGCAATGATGCCCTTCGGCTTTGCAACGGCGAAGTCGCGCTTCGCGCTAATGGCAACAAGATCGAAACGGTCGAACTTTAACGTCGAGCAATCCACGCAAAGACGAGCGGTGTGATCGCAATGATCATCGCGATGCGTGCAATATGCATCGTTGCGACATAAGCACCGTCAACGTCCATTGAGAGGGCCAGAAGGCTCATCTCGAACAGACCGCCGGGCGAGAACGCCAGAAAGCCGGCGGCCACATCTGTTCCGTTCAAGGTCAGCAGGAGCGATGCCGCCAGTAGCGCGCATACCAGCATCACCGTGGTCGCGACACAGGCAAGGCCAAGATCCGTCAGAATTTCCCTGACACTGGTTCCCTTGAAACGGCAGCCGACCGATGTGCCGATAATCCACTGGGCCAGAAGAACGAGGACGGTCGGAGGCGATGCTTCTGTCAAGCCGGCCAAGTGAACGGCTCCCGACAGGACCATTGGGCCGAAGACTGGCGCGGCGGGCAGACGCAGCTTGGGGCCCAGCCAAGCGCCCGCCACAGCGCAGGCTCCCAATACGGCATAGTCGGACATCTTCAAGTCAACGAAGGCGGTGTAGGGGCGGTTCGCGTCATCTGTGCCTGCGCCCAGGAAAAACGTATAGAACAAGACGACAAAAGTGATCACCAGCAGGATGCGGCTGGCATGGGCCAATGCGATCTTCGGTTCGCTGCCGCCACGCTCACCGCCCATCAACATCATGTCGTTCAGTCCACCGGGCGCGGCCGAGAAATAAGCCGTTGTGTGATCATATCTGCCCAATACGCGGTAGACGACGTAGGCGCCGAAAAAGGCCACTATGATGAAAATCGGCAGAACGATCAGCGTTGTCATCCATGCACCAAGGCTGGCGAGCATTGCAGGCGTGAACCCGGCACCAAGAAGCACACCGATCACCGGAATAACGACCCAACGCAGGCGAGCGGGGCTTTCGACGGGCGCACCTGCCATTGCTGCGATGGTGGAAGCAATCATCGCGCCGAGCATCCAAGGCAAAGGCAACCCGACCCAAGTTGCGGCCAGTCCTCCAACCGCTCCGATCAGAAGGGCGATGGCTTGGTTGGCAAGGTTCAGCGTCGTGCAGTCCGGGTGTTGGTGCGCCCGATGACCTCAATGGCCCGAACATTGCGCAGTTCGAACTCACTCAGATAGACGCCCACGATGACTTCGCGCGACTGCGGCGTCGAAACGCGTGTTGGTGTTTCTGGCTCACGGATCCGGAAGGTGTAGCTGATGACGCCATCGACTGGGACTGCATCCTCCGTCGTAGGCACCAATTCACCGTCGTACCAACCTTGCGTCGTCGGCAATCCGCTCGCGCGGATGATGGCACCGCCGGGCGTTCTTTCAACCGTCAGATCGGTGACGCTTTCGACCAAAGGCCGGGGGTCGAGTTCAAAGATTGGATCTTCGACAAGAACCTGAACTTCTTCGCTTCCGCCGAACCAGTTGAAAGGATTGAGACGGCTTTCACTGACGCGGGCGCAGCCGGCGACAAGGAAGATCAGGCAGAGGCCAATGAGGTGTTTCGAATGCATTGGGTGTTCCCGTGCGCGACGTGTCCCCTCTGCCTAACCCATTGAGAGGGCTCCGCCAAGCCGGGAGGCACTGGACGTTTCGCGTCAGTGCCACTAGGTGGCGGGAAGCCAAGCAGGAGACAGTCATGGCGACCGAAGCCTTTGAAGACATTGCAGAGACGTTTGACTTCCTCGACGACTGGGAAGACCGCTATCGCCATGTCATCGAATTGGGCAAAGCGATGGAGCCATTGGACGAAAGCCAGAAGATCCCGGCGACCAAAGTTGATGGCTGCGCCAGTCAGGTTTGGCTCGTGCCGGAATTCGAAGGGCAGGGGGCAACCGCCGCATTCCATTTTAACGGCGACAGTGATGCAATGATTGTCAAAGGGCTGATTGCGGTCCTGAAAGCGCTCTATGACGGATTGACGGTTCAGGATGTTTTGGCCGTCGATGCGCAGGCGGAGCTGGCTAGATTGGGCCTCGACGAGCATTTGTCATCTCAACGCTCGAACGGTGTGCGCGCAATGATCGAGCGAATTCGCGTCGTTAACACCGCTGCCAGGGGCTGATCCCGACGGCTCCAGAAGTGGAGCAAGGTCAAGAATGCCAGACACAAAGCGGTCTGAAGCCCGACCATCTGCCAATTCAGTGCGAAATGTGCGGGATCGCAGCAGGGCGCAAAGGCATTTCGCAAATCTGATGTTACCGCATCGCTAAGATGGGGTGGCGCGGGCAAAATCTGTTGCCTGTAAACAGGCGGCGCGATCGGCACCGACGCGACGGACGCGCCAAAGGCGACTTTCGTCATGTTGCCAATGAGAACTGTAAGAATAACAAGAAAACGCATCGCTCAACCGTCCTTTCTGACGGCAGGCTAGGACGATCATGGTTGAGGTTTTCTTAATGCCCAGCCACGCCCGAAAGGGCGGTTGCAAGGTCTCCGTAGCCGGTCCTTCGCCAAACGAAGTCCAGTTTCAGCCGTTCCGCGGCCTCTTGCGCCTCTGCGATCAACGCGGGGTCGTCCGTCTGCGCTAGATAAACCAACCGCTCGTAATGGGCGAAGTACATGTCACGAAGCTCTGGGTGGCGGTCAAGTCCAAGGGGCCGCCAGACGAAGGCATCGAATTGACGGACAAGAAAGTCGGTCAGGTAAAACGAAGTCATCTCGTCTTCTGCGCGCTCTGCAAAAGCCTCGACGCCATCAAAGAAAGCGTAGCAATGCGGGCCCTTTATCAGGTCCACCCCAAGTCGCTTGCAGGCCGCTTCCAAAAGCCCGCCAGTGCCACAGTCTGCATAAACAACAAATACCTGCTGAAAGCCGGCATCTCGTGCGGTTGCAACGGCCGCCTCAACGGCGGGTGTAATTTTCTCGGGGTGGTTATGATAGATCGCGGGCAGACACTGCAGGTCCATATGCGTCCAGCCATTGGACTCAATAAGTGCCAGAACCTCACGCGCGAGGGCGCCGCAAGCAATAAGCCGCACGCTGGCCTCGGGCCTCAAGGACGAAAGACCTTCGTTGGTTAAGGCGTCATCACTGGGCAAGGACGCTTTCGTCACGACCCCCGGCGTCCCAGAACAAGCCCGCCAAGCGCGACAACGAGCGCGATCAAGGGCAATATCGGCGATCCCAGATGGCCGGCGAATGCTGCAATCGTCATGCCGGCGGCAAGGATGATCAGTATGATGAGCGTTATGAATTGCCGTTTGGGCAAGGCGGTCTCCTTTTCGCAACTATGCGTTCAAACACAGCTTGTGAAAAGTGCATCCCGGCGCGGCACCAAGCGGCGCCGGGGGCTTTTGGTCAACCAGCGGCCAGCTGGTTGTGCTTGCGCGACATGAATTCTTTTGCCGTCTCCACCGCAACGGCGGCATCCCGACAATAGGCGTCGGCCCCAATGGCCTTGCCGAATTCCTCGTTCAGCGGCGCACCACCGACAAGCACGATGTAGTCGTCGCGAATTCCTTGAGCGACCATCGCGTCGATGACCACTTTCATGTAAGGCATTGTCGTCGTCAAAAGCGCCGACATCCCCAAGATGTCAGGCTCTTCCGCGTCCAGCGCTTCCATGTATTTCTCGACCGCGTTGTTGATGCCCAGATCGACAACTTCGAAGCCTGCGCCTTCCATCATCATCGAAACAAGGTTCTTGCCGATGTCGTGGATGTCGCCTTTGACCGTGCCAATGACCATTTTGCCCATGCGCGGTGCGCCCGTCTCGGCCAAGAGCGGCTTCAGGATCGCCATTCCGCCTTTCATGGCGTTTGCGGCCAATAGGACTTCCGGAACAAACAGAATGCCGTCGCGGAAGTCGTTGCCGACGATGGTCATGCCGCCCACGAGTGCTTCGGTCAGGACACGGTAGGGTTCCCATCCGCGTCCCAGAAGGATGTTCACACCTTCTTCGATTTCTTCCTTGAGCCCGTCATAGAGATCGTCGTGCATCTGCAGAACAAGCTCTTCGTCATCGAGTTCGCTCAGTACGATGTCGTCTTCTTCGTCGGCCATGATCCCGGATCTCCTTGAGGGCACGTCCTTTTCTCACGTTCTGGTCTGCCGAAAAAGGGACAAAAGCACTGGCCGAATTGCGACACGGCGAAGGCTCAACGCGACGCGTCGTGACCTTGTGATGCCGCTTTTCTGGGCGCGTTGCTGATCTGCATTGTCGATGTTCGCTTTTTGTTCTAATTTGGTGGAATGCCTGAAAGCAGACCATCCAACACTGATCCACGCGTCATTGGTCGCGCGGCTATATCAAACCGGGTAGGCCGGTTCGAAGCGCATGACCGTGTCGCCGTCGATGACGGCTGGGAACGTGACGAAAGCGACCTGCCGCCCTTGCGCACAATCGTGTCAGAGGAGGTGCCGCGTCGGGTCATCACGCGCAACACGTCACCCGATCTGTCGTTCGACAGATCCATAAATCCCTATCGGGGGTGTGAGCATGGATGCATCTACTGTTTTGCGCGCCCGACGCACGCCTATTTGGGGCTGTCGCCGGGCCTTGATTTCGAGACGCGGCTGATCGCGCGGCCCGAAGCCCCTTCCGTTTTGAGACGAGAGCTGAACAAGGCATCCTATGTCCCCGACGTTATCGCAATCGGCACGAACACGGATCCTTATCAGCCCATTGAAAAGGATCGGAAGATAATGCGCGGCATCTTGGAGGTCCTTCAGGAGCACAGACACCCCGTTGCCATCGTGACCAAAGGTACGCTTATCGAACGCGACATTGATATACTTGGACAGATGGGGCGCGAAGGTCTGGCGAGGGTCGGCATCTCGATCACGACGCTTGACCCCGACATCAGCCGAAAGATGGAACCACGTGTGCCATCGCCCCGACGCAGGCTCCGAACAATTCGGAAGCTTGTCGAAGCAGGATGTCCTGTGCGGGTAATGGTCTCGCCAGTGGTGCCGGGGCTGACCGATCACGAGCTTGAGGCGATCTTGGAGGCGGCGGCCAAAGAAGGCGCTTCTGCCGCCAGTTGGATCATGCTGCGCTTGCCGCGCGAAGTGTCGCTTTTGTTTCAAGAATGGCTGAGTGAGAATTTCCCGGATCGGGCCAAACGCGTCATGGCGCGTGTCCGCGAATGCCACGGCGGACAAGACTATGATCCTGATTGGGGACGGCGGTTGTCCGGCCAAGGTCTTTATGCCGAGTTGATCCGAGACAGGTTCGATATGGCGATCAAGCGGATAGGGCTTGACAAAAGCCTTCCGCAGCTCCGGACGGATGTGTTCCGGCGCATCGCGCAGCCGGGGGATCAGCTCTCGCTTTTCTGACGATGCTTCGCCAAGATGCGGCATGGCAGATTTTGATGATGCTGCCGCCTTCTGGGGGCGGCGCTATGCGACACCCGAATTCGTATTTGGAAGGGCACCCGCCGCATTCTTGGCAAGGGAAGCCAAGCGACTGCCTCCAAGGTCTTCTGTCCTGGTGCCCTGTGACGGGGAAGGGCGAAACTCCGTCTGGTTGGCCGAGCAGGGACACGCCGTTACAGCCTTCGACATCACCGCTGAGGGCGTCGAGAAAGCGCGGGCGCTTGCATCGGAGAGGAATGTGGAAATTGAAGCCGCTGTGGCGTCCATCGATGACTGGGATTGGACCATGCGCTATGATGCGGTGGTCGCAGTCTTCGTCCAGTTTGCGGGCCCAGCCCGGCGGGCGCGCATGTTCGAAGAGTTTGCGATGGCTGTTCAGCCCGGTGGGCTGCTGATGCTGCATGGCTACACGCCAAGGCAGGTGGACTACGGAACAGGTGGGCCGCCACACCCCGAGAATATGTATACGCCGGAGATGCTGAAAGCAGCTTTCTCCGATTGGCAAATTGAGCGGCTAGAGGCCTATGAGGCAGAACTTGATGAAGGCAAAGGCCATTCCGGTCGGTCGGCCTTGATCGATCTGATCGGGCGCAAGCCCCAGTCGCTCTAGCGCCGGCTGCCGCGGCGTCTGCGGCGCTCTGGTGCGCCAGACGTATCACCGGTGCCATCGCTGGCGCTGGAAAAGCCGCCAAGTTTGTCCGAGATCAGATCCAAGCCGGGACGTGGGCCAGGAGGCGTTGTTTCCAACGCGCGGCGCATCTTTTCCAGATGCTCTGGCGTTGTCCCACAGCAACCGCCAATGATCCGGGCGCCCGCGTCCCGGGCAAGAACGGCATAATCCGCCATCAGATCAGGCGTGCCGTCATAGTGGATGTGACCATCGTGGTACTTCGGAATGCCAGCGTTGCCTTTTGCGATAAGCGGGATGCTGGACCCTCGTCCGGCAAAGCCAAGAACCGTCCGCAAAAGATCAGAAGCGCCAACGCCGCAATTCGCTCCGAAGGCGACGGGGGTGTGCGGAAGCTTTTCTGCCAGCGTGACCATGGCTTCGCTGGTCAGGCCCATCATCGTGCGGCCAGCCGTGTCAAAGCTCATCGTGCCGCACCATGGCATATCAGCAAGGCGTGCGGCCTCGGCCGCGGCTTTGTATTCTTCCGGCGCACTGATGGTCTCAACCCAAAGGACGTCCGCGCCACCGGCTTTCAGGCCTTCGGCTTGCTCGTGAAACATCTCTACGGCCAGTTCGTGGGTCAAGGCGCCCATGGGGGCCATGATCTCACCCGTCGGTCCCATAGACCCCGCAACGATAACCGGACGGCGTGCCGCATCGGCGATCTCGCGACCGATTTCTGCGCCTGCCTTGTTCAGTTCGAAAACCCGATCCTGACCATCGTGCAGCTTCAAACGGGCCGCGTTGCCACCGAATGTGTTGGTCAAAAACAGGTCTGATCCCGCATCGACTGCGCCGGAATAGAGCGCTCGGATGCGGTCAGGGTGATCGACGTTCCAGAATTCCGGCGCGTCGCCGGACGCGAGTCCCATGTTGAACAGGGTGGTCCCTGTTGCACCATCGGCCAGAAGCCAATCACGCCGTTCAAGCAGAGATGTAAGGGGATCGGGCATCGGACGCGCTTTCAATAGACTCAGTCGCGCGTGGAATGACACTCTGTGATCATGAGGGCAAACTCATATTCTTCAAGAAGATGTTGAGCTTGCCCTCAAGTTAAGCTCAGGCTTCGTCGATCAGTTGGGCCTTAGCGACACCAAGCAGTTCTTCCATCTTGGCGCGGATTTCATCTTCCGAAGCTTTGTCGCCAAGATCCCCGGCGACCTTGCGCACGACGTCATCGCTGCCAGCTTCCTCGAAATCGGCCTTCACGACTTCTTTGGCATAGGATTCGGCATCGTCACCATCCTTATCCATAAGGCCGGCGGCCCAAAGGCCCAAAAGCTTGTTGCGGCGGGCTTCGGCCTTGAATTGCATCTCGGCGTCATGCGCGAACTTGTTCTCAAAGGCGTCCTGGCGATCTTTCATGCTGCTCATGCGGTGTCTCCCCGTTCTGGTGTTTCCAAAAGCTCATGACTGATATGTTATTCTATCAAAGGAAGAGCAAGAGGCGCGTCTTGAGTGTCGCGGGGCTTTGTCCTAAGAGGTTCCCAACAAACGCTGCGCGATGGGACGGTCGCAGCTGATTATCTCGGAGACAACATGGCACGTCGTAAGAAGGTCTACGAAGGCAAGGCCAAGATCCTCTATGAAGGCCCAGAGCCGGGCACGCTGGTTCAGTATTTCAAAGACGATGCGACAGCCTTCAATGCGCAGAAGAAAGACGTCATCGACGGCAAGGGCGTGCTGAACAATCGTCTGAGCGAATTCTTCATGAAGGGTCTGGCGCAGATTGGCGTCCCGACGCACTTCCTCAAGCGCCTGAACATGCGTGAGCAACTCATTCGTTCTGTTGAAATTATCCCGCTTGAGGTAATCGTCAGAAACTTCGCCGCTGGCACCATGAGCCAGCGTTTGGGTCTGACTGAAGGCACGGCGCTTCCGCGTCCTATTGTCGAGTTCTGTCTCAAGGACGACAGTCTTGGCGACCCGTTGGTCAGCGAAGAGCATATCATCGCCTTCGGCTGGGCCAGCCAGCAGGACCTTGACGACATGGTCGCATTGGCGCTGCGGGTGAACGACTTCATGTCGGGCTGCATGATGGCCGTCGGCATCAAGCTGGTCGATTTCAAGATCGAGATCGGTCGTGTTTGGGAAAACGACTACCAGCGGCTTGTTGTCGCTGACGAGATCAGCCCGGATAGTTGCCGTCTCTGGGACATCGAGACGGGCCAGAAGCTCGACAAGGATGTCTTCCGCCGCGATCTTGGCAGTTTGGCAGACGCCTATACAGAAGTGGCGCGGCGGCTTGGCGTTTTGCCGTCGAACGTGACGCATGCGTCGAAGCCAACGTTGATCAACTGACACGATGTCGGCGCGGATCGCGATCTTCGCGCTAGGATCTCGCGGAGACGTTGAGCCGTTTCTCGCACTTGCGTTGATGCTGAAGTCGCGTGGGCACGATGTCGTGCTCGCGGCGCCTGACGACTTCCGGGGCATGGTTGGCCGCTACGGGATTGAGTTCGCTTCGATCGGGTCGACCATTCGCGACATGCTGGATCTGCCTGACACGCGGAAGGCAATCGCGGGAAACCCTCTGGCGATCGTCAAGACTGCGCGAGAGCAAGCGCTGCCAATGATTGAAGGCGCGCTGGACGCGCTGGAAGCCAACGGTTTTGACGCCGACGTGCTGATCCATCACCCGAAGGTCATGGGCGTTTCGGATTTGGCTGAAGCGACGGGCGCGCTTGTCGTCTGTGCCAGCCCGGTGCCCGTGGAGGCCACTGCCGAATTCCCTATCCTGACATCGTCGCGCGATCTTGGTGCGTTGAACAAGGCAAGTTGGCTGCCTTTGAAGGGGGCACGTTGGATCTACCGTGATAGCTTGAGGTCTTGGCGTGACACACTTGGTCTAAAACCCAAATGGTCACCGCAAGACGGTACGGATGCGGTTTTCGGCGCACACATGACTTTGGTTGCGACGTCCAAGTACGTTTTGCCAAAACCACGTGATTGGTCGCCGAATACGTTCGTTACCGGGTACTGGCGTCTTCCGCCAGATACGGAGTGGACGCCTGATCCGAACATCGTTTCCTTCCTGGAAGACGGTCCACCTCCCATTTACATCGGGTTTGGTTCTATGCCGGTGCCCGAGGAACTTTCGGACATGATCGCGGGTGCCTTGGTCTATTCCAGCGCCCGCGCAATTGTCAGCGCGGGATGGAGCGGTCTGTCCGTCAAGAGTGACTATGCCTTGAACATCGGGTCCGTTCCCCATGACTGGCTCTTTCAGCGGGTTGCTGGCGTTGTTCATCATGGTGGGGCAGGGACGACGGCGGCAGGGCTGCGCGCCGGACAGCCGACGCTGATTTGTCCTGCAGGCGTCGATCAACCGTTTTGGGGGCGCCGGGTTCAGCGGTTGGGCTGTGGTCCTGAGCCGTTGCCAATGTCTGCGATGGAACGGGACACCTTGGCTGAGAGAATTCGCGCGACGCTGCGGACCGCGCGCTATCAGCAGACGTCGAAGGCGCTCGGTTTGCGCATACAGGGCGAGGACGGACTGACGCGATCGGCCGATCTGATCGAAGCGACGCTTGCGGCGCGGCGTCCACCGCGTTAGGGCGACAGGCAAATGAACAAGGAGGATGTCTCTTGAAGGCTCGGGTACACGTAATGCTGAAAAATGGCGTTCTTGATCCACAAGGGGCAGCGGTGCGCCATGCACTCGGCGCGCTTGGGTTCGACGGCGTCGATGATGTGCGCCAAGGCAAGGTCATCGAGCTGGAATTGGCGACTGATGATCGTGAAAAGGCCGCAGCTGACGTCGCGCGCATGTGCGAAGCGCTGCTCGCCAATACCGTCATTGAACGCTACGAGGTCGAACTGATCTGATGCGCGCCGCCGTTCTCAGAGCCTATGGCGAAGACCTTTCGATCGAGGATGTGCCCGATCCGGATTGCCCGGATGACGGGGTCGTCCTCAAGGTCCTGGCGTGTGGGGTTTGCAGATCGGATTGGCATGGCTGGGTCGGAGAGCATCCGCGCGTGAAGCCGGGCCAGATTGGCGGGCATGAATACTGTGGCGAGGTCGTTGCGGCAGGACCAAACGCGGCCCACAAGGTCGGCGACAGGTTGATTGCGCCCTTCATCCTCGCGTGCGGCACCTGCCCGAACTGCCGGGGGGGGAACAGCAATACCTGCCTCGATCAACGGCTGCCCGGATTTATAGAGCCGGGAGCATTTGCAGAATTTGTGGCTGTGCCACGCGATTGGAATCTGGCGCATCTGCCAGAAGATATGACTCCCACGCTTGCAGCCGCGCTGGGCTGCCGCGTGACAACGGCCTGGCATGCATTGACGGGTCGCGCGGCCCTGCAACCAGGGGAATGGCTTGCGGTTCACGGCACCGGCGGCATCGGACTGGCTGCGATGCTTCTTGGCCGTGCATTGGGCGCGCGTGTCGTGGTCAGCGACATCGTGCCGGAAAAGCTGGATCATGCCCGCGCCTTGGGCGCAGACCACGCCGTCAACGCGGCCAAAGTCGACGCGGGTGCAGCGATCCGCGATCTGACCGGTGGGGGCGCTCATGTGTCAATTGAAGCGTTGGGCTTCCCGGTGACGCAGGCGGCATCCATTGCATGCCTTCGGCCGCTTGGACGTCACGTGCAGGTCGGCATGCCGGTTGGCAGCCATGCAGTTCAAGAATTGGACCTGAACGCGGTCTACATGAAGAACCTTGCGCTTTACGGCACGCGTGGCATGCCTTCGCACCGCTATCCGTCGCTTTTGAGCTTGATCGATGGCGGCCATGTTGATTTGACGCCATTGATCGCGCGGACAATCGGGCTTGGCGACGTGGGCCGTGAATTGGCGGCTTTCAACGGGCCAACACCGCCGGGTGTCGCCGTGGTTACAGATTTTGCCGCTTGAAGCGCGGTTCAGAGCAGACACAGGGGATCTGATATGAAAGCTGCCGTACTCGTGTTTCCAGGATCAAATTGCGACCGTGATCTGGCTGTTGCATTGCGGCAGGCGGGTTTTGATGTTGACATGGTCTGGCACAAGGAAACCGAGTTGCCGGCAGGCGTTGATTTCGTGGGCATTCCGGGTGGCTTTTCCTTTGGCGACTATCTGCGCTGCGGCGCCATTGCTGCGCGTTCGCCGATTGTTGCGGCCGTCAAAGCTCATGTGGATCGCGGAGGTTTCGCGCTTGGCATCTGCAACGGATTTCAGGTGCTGTTGGAGACTGGCATGCTTCCGGGTGTTCTAATGCGGAACGCAGGTCTGAAGTTCATCTGCAAGCCAGTCGGGCTTACGGTCGTCAACGACACCTCCGCATTCACCTCGGACTATGATGCGGGTGGAGAAGTCGTGTTTCCGGTCGCGCACCATGACGGCAATTATCAAGCTGACCCAGAGACACTGGATCGGCTGGAAGGCGAAGGACAGGTGGCCTTCCGCTATGCCAGCCCTCTGAACGGTTCCGCCCGCGACATCGCAGGGATCGTGTCCGCAAATGGGCGTGTGCTTGGCTTGATGCCGCACCCAGAACGTGCAGCCGATCCTGCACTTGGCGCGACGGACGGCCGTGCAATGTTCCGCACGCTGGCTGCATCCGTCGTCCCGGCTTGAGCCAAGGGCGCGAACTCTCTACCTTTTAGGCCATGAGCAGCGATCGTCAGTCCGAGACGGCCTTGCGCCGCTCGCCTTGGGGCGTGCGGGCGGCAATGGTCGTGTTTATCTCGCTCGCGGTGGCTGTCGTCCTTTGGACGAATACCCTTTTGACCGAGCGCTTCACCGAAAGCACGCGGTCCCGCGCCGAGGTGCGGCTGGCGCTGTACTCTGGTAACCTTCTGTCGGAGCTTCAGAGAACTGCCATTGTCCCGCAACTGCTGGCCCGCGATCCCGCCTTAATTGGGGCGTTGAATTCCAACGACTATGCGCAGTCCTCTCAACGACTGATCACCTTGGCAGAAGAAATCGGAGCCAAGTCGCTTAGCCTTCTGGACATCGACGGGCGAACCGTGGCCGCGACAGACCGCTCAGAGCTGGGGTCGATGCATCGGAGTGAGCCATATGTCATTGAAGCGCTTCGATCTTCCGAAACCGTCTTTACGCTAAATCCTACAGAGGCCGGGGGCGTTTTGTTCGCCTACTCCCGGAAGATCGAAGACCAACGCTCGCCCATCGGCGTGATCGTTGTCGAAGTCGATCTCAGGAAGTTTGAACAGTCTTGGGCTGGCTTTACCGACGCAGTCATCGTGACCGACACAAATGGCGTAATCTTGCTTTCGACGGAAAGCCGTTGGCGTGGGCGAACGGAAGCCGAAGCTGAAGCGCAGCGTACGGCCCCTTCGGCCATTCAGCGAGCGATCCGCGCAACGAGGGATTGGACCGCACTTCCGGCTGACGCTTACCTGAGGGGCGAGGCCGTCATGCGGCAAGAAACCCGTGTCGGGTTTCAGGGATGGAAAATCACGAGTTTCACCACCTATGCCGGGGTTCGCGAGCGCGTGAACGCCGTCATCGCATTGGAAATCATGGGATTCGCCATTCTGCTGGCGGCCGCGTTCTATTTCGTCAGCCGAAAGGCGACGTCGCGTCTCTTGTTCTTTCAACGGGAGTCGGCTGAACTTCGCGCACTGAACGCAGCCCTGCAGCGGGAAGTTGCCGAACGTCAGAAGGCCGAACGCAACCTCGAAGTGGCGGAACAGACAATTCAACAATCGTCCAAGCTGGCCATCTTGGGTGAGATGTCAGCCGCCGTCAGCCACGAGCTGAACCAGCCCCTTGCCGCGATGAAGACGTACCTTGCCGGTGCTCGCTTGCTCTTGCAACGCAGGCGCCCGGAAGAGGCCATGTCGTCCTTTCAACGTATCGACGATTTGATTGAGCGAATGGGCAAGATTACGCGTCAGCTGAAAAGCTACGCACGAAAGGGTGGCGATGCCTTTGCAACCATAGATGCAAGGGCTTCGGTGTCGTCCGCATTGGAAATGATGGAGCCGCAACTGCGCGTGCGGCAAGTCGCGATCAACACCTCCCTGCCGCCAGAACCGGTCCGGATCGAGGCCGATCGGATCAGACTGGAGCAGGTGCTGATCAACCTCCTTCGGAACGCCTTGGATGCAACCAAGGATGTCTCTCATCCGGAGATCGATTTGGTGGTTGCGGCAGGCGAAGAGGTTTTGATCACGGTGCGCGACAACGGCTCTGGGATCGAAGACCTCGAGAACCTATTTGAACCTTTCTACACGACGAAAGCGCCGGGTGAGGGCGTTGGGCTGGGTCTTGCCATCTCGTCCGGAATCGTCACAGACCTCGGCGGACGGCTGACTGCGCGAAACGGGCAATCCGGCGGCGCCGTATTCGAGATTTCGCTGCCACTGGCCGAGATACCGGCCGCGGCGGCCGAGTAAGAAGGAGCGGATCATGGCTCAGGCAATGAAAGTCGCAATTGTCGACGACGAACAGGACATGCGTCAGTCGATCAGTCAGTGGCTGGCCCTGTCGGGGTTTGAGACCGAAACCTTTGGCAGCGCCGAAGACGCGCTTAAGTCGCTCGGTGCGGACTATCCGGGCGTCGTGGTCAGTGACATCCGCATGCCCGGCATGGACGGCATGGCGTTCTTGAAGCGACTTATGAGCGTCGACAGCGCGCTTCCGGTCATCATGATCACCGGCCACGGCGATGTTCCGATGGCGGTTGAGGCGATGCGGGTGGGCGCCTACGACTTCCTCGAAAAGCCGTTCAATCCGGATCGCATGACGGAGCTTGCGAAGAAGGCGACGGGTGCTCGGCGTCTCACACTCGACAATCGGGCGCTGCGCCGTGAGTTGTCCGACGGCACTGGCATCATGAAGAAACTGGTCGGCAGCTCTCCGGTGATGGAGCGTCTTCGCGAAGACATTCTGGATCTGGGGCAGGCCGATGGCCACGTTCTGGTGGATGGGGAAACCGGGACCGGCAAGACCTTGGTCGCCCATGCCTTGCATGCCGTCGGCGCGAAGGCTGGCAAAAAGTTCGTCATCTCGTCGTGCGCTGCAATGGATGAGGAGACGTTGGGCAAGCGCCTCTTTGGTCCCGTCGATGAGGGCGACCGTCTGCCACTTCTGGAGGAAGCGCGCGGCGGGACGCTGGTTCTTGAAGACATCGAAGCCTTGCCAGCCGCGCTGCAGGCCAGACTGCTGAGTTGGATAAACGAGCAGGGGACCCCGGCGGAAACGCGGCTGATCGCAATCTGTAACCTGCAGGAGCAGGGCAAGACCTGTGAAGACGCTTTGCGGCCTGATCTCTATTATCGGCTGGCGGCGATGAAGATCACTTTGCCACCGCTGCGCCAGCGCGGTGAAGATATCCTGGTGCTGTTTCAGCGGTTCTCCGAGCAGTTCGCCGACGAATACGGGACAGAGACGCCCGAGGTCACGGCGCAGGAAGCGGCTCAGCTTTTGCAGGCCCCCTGGCCCGGCAACATCCGGCAACTGGTCAACGTGTCAGAACGCGCCGTCCTTCAAGCCCGTCGCGGGTCCGGCACGATCGCATCGCTTCTGATGGCCGACAATGAAGAGGCCGAGATGACGGTCACGACCGAAGGCAAGCCGTTGAAGGAATACGTCGAAGCCTTTGAACGTATGCTGATCGACAACACCATGCGCCGTCACCGTGGTTCCATTGTAAATGTCATGGAAGAGCTGTGCCTGCCGCGCCGGACGCTGAACGAAAAGATGGCGAAGTACGGCTTACAGCGGTCAGATTATCTTTGATGCCATCTATCGCTGCAGGATGGGCGCACCGTGCGGGTGACTCGCGCGGTCCACGGCTCTTCAATCGTTTTCGCGATTGTAATTTTACCGTGATCTCCTTTATGTTGATTTTGTAACGGTCTGACCGGGTCTTCGCTGATCCTGCCGTTGCCAAGAGTTTTTTCGGTCCGAATTGGATGCGCCGCCGTTCTGCAGCGCCTTTGGGGCCGGACGAGAGGCCCGTTTTTTCTGGGCCAGACGAATTCCAAGGGCCGCTTTAAGCAGTCACTTGGCTTGAATGGGCGCCCCATCGAGAGGCGTCGGAGACGAAACGCGATGACGCGCGCGAGGCAGACAGACAAGAGAAGGGCGCCCCCCGCGCCTGCTGTTGATCTGCGCCGGCCGCGTCGCTTCGCCCAAAATTGCCACGACATTAGAGGAGCAGCGCCGCCAGGCGGGCTCAGTCCGAGGTCGTGCAGAAAGCAAACATGCCAAAGAAGATGCTCATTGACGCCACCCACGCGGAAGAGACCCGCGTTGTTGTGGTCGATGGAAACAAGGTCGAGGAATTCGACTTTGAATCAGAGAACAAGCGCCAGCTAGCCGGCAACATCTACCTCGCAAAAGTCACCCGTGTGGAGCCATCGCTTCAGGCGGCATTTGTGGACTATGGTGGAAACCGCCACGGCTTCCTCGCATTCTCGGAAATTCACCCGGACTACTACCAGATCCCTGTGGCTGACCGCGAAGCGCTGTTGGCCGAGGAGATGGCCGAAGCGCGTGCTGAAGCCGAAGCGGAAGAGCAACCGAAGAAGCGCCGTTCGCGGTCTCGCGGGCGGTCCAAGGCAGCAGCTGCCAAGACGACGGATGAAACCGTCACGAAGGATGTCGAAGCTGCAGAAGCCAGCGTAGAGGCCGACGCGCGGACTGTTGAGATCGCCAGCGATATCCCCGGTATGGATGTCGTCGATCTTGCACCTGATCCGGAAGATGCGGCGGCGCTTGTAGAGGATGCACCTCAGGCAGAGGAAGCGGCGTCTGAAGCCGAAGCCACGGAAGCCGAAGTCGCCGAGAGCGAGGCTGAAGCCTCAGAGCCAGCACCAGAGGAAGAGGCGGCGAAAGAAACGTCCACTGAAGCGGAAGAGGCTGCAAGCAGCGATGCAGAGGCTCCGTCCGAGGACAGTGCTTCTGACGACGAGGCCGATGACGACGACGAGGACAAGGCCTACAACGCGGCGGATTTTGCGGCCGAGAACGACGACTCTGTTGAAAACGTGGCCGACGACGACGTAACCGAAGAAATTCGTCCACGCCGGAAAAGCCGCGCACGCCGCTACAAGATTCAGGAAGTCATCAAGGTTCGTCAGATCCTGCTGGTTCAGGTCGTCAAGGAAGAGCGTGGCAACAAGGGTGCCGCACTGACCACCTACCTTAGCCTTGCGGGTCGCTACTGCGTCCTGATGCCCAATACCGCACGTGGCGGTGGCATCAGCCGCAAGATCACGAACGCCGCCGACCGCAAGAAACTGAAAGAGATCGCGACCGAGATTGACGTGCCACAGGGCGCAGGTCTGATCATCCGGACGGCGGGCGCCAAGCGCACCAAGACCGAGATCAAGCGCGACTATGAATACCTGCAACGCATGTGGGAGCAGATCCGCGAACTTACGCTGAAATCCATCGCGCCTTCGCAGATTTATGAGGAAGGCAACCTCATCAAACGCTCCATTCGCGATTTGTATAGTCGTGAGATCGATGAAGTACTTGTCGAAGGTGAGAACGGCTATCGCACGGCGAAAGAGTTCATGAAAATGATCATGCCGAGCCAGGCGAAGAACGGTAAGCTCTATGCTGATCGCATGCCGCTGTTTGCGCGTTATCAAGTGGAAAGCT
>CAZMKY010000571.1:0-6574 GCA_964566835.1 uncultured Rhodobacterales bacterium | reverse complement strand
CAGTCCGAAGCGCTGCGGCGGCGGCGCGACCTTGGACACGTGCTGGACAAGATTCGCGTGCCGACCCTTGTTCTTTGTGGGGAAGGGGACAGGCTCTGTCCGCTGTCACGCCATGAGTTGATGGCAGCACGCATCCCGAATGCGAAGCTTGAAATCATTGCCGGAGCAGAGCACTTCCCAATGCTCGAACAGCCCGAGGCCACAACGGCGGCCTTGCAGCGATGGCTGACGGACGCCTTGGTGTTGAGTTAGGCCGACTTCTTGACCGACTTAGGCTTCGTCTTGGCCTTCGGCGCGGGGGCGTTGGCGTCGATGAAGTCCAGAACAAGCGGTCGGATATTATTGCGCCAGCTTTTGCCGGCGAAGATGCCGTAGTGGCCTGCACCCGGTTCCAGATGCGCGGCCTTCTTTTCGTCCGGTAGCCCCGTCAGAAGGTCGAGCGCGGCAATGCATTGCCCCGGCGCCGAGATATCATCGCGTTCGCCTTCGACGATCTTCACGGCCACATCAGTGATGGCCGAGATATCGATGGTCCTGCCGTTCATCACGAAACGATTGTCCGCAATCTCGCGGTTTTTGAAGATCCGTTCGACCGTGGAGAGATAGAACTCTGCCGTCATCTCCATGACCGCGAGGTATTCGTCGTAGAACTTGTTGTGCTTGTCGTGATCGCCAGCCAGATCTTTGGAGACGCGCAGGATCTGTTCGTAGAAGGCCTTTGTGTGTGTCTCGGCGTTCATCGACATGAACGAGGCAAGCTGCAGAAGACCGGGATAGACCATCCGCCCGACGCCTGCATATTTGAAGCCGACGCGCTGCACGATGAATTGCTCTAGCTGGCCCATGGTCACGCGACGCCCGAAGTCAGTGACATCGGTCGCATTCGCGTCGGGATCAATTGGTCCGCCGATCAGGGTCAGTGTACGCGGCTGGGCGCTGGGTGCTTCGGTGGCTAAGTAAGCCGTTGCGGCAAGGGCAAGCGGCGCGGGCTGGCACACGGCGATGACGTTGGTTTCTGGCCCGAGCTGCAGCATGAAGTCCGCCAGATAGAGGGTATAATCCTCGATATCGAACTTGCCTTCGCTGACGGGGATGTCGCGGGCGTTGTGCCAATCGGTGACCCAAACGTCGGCATCTGGCAGAAGGCTGTTCACGGTCGAGCGCAAAAGCGTGGCGTAGTGGCCCGACATTGGCGCCACCAGAAGGATCTTGCGAGGCAGATCTTCGCGACCCTGCACGCGAAAGCGGATCAGATCGCCGAACGGACGGGCAACGACGGTTTCGACATTGACGATATGGTCCCGGCCATCCGCGCCGACAATGGTGTCGATGCCCCAGTCGGGCTTCACGACCATGCGACTAAAGCTTCTTTCCGCAACTTCGCCCCAGGCGGCCATCATCTTGAAAGTGGGATTCGGCACGATCCCCCAAATCGGGTAGGATGCGAAAGCCATCGCACTTGCGCCGATCCACTGGTTTGTGTTTCGGACCGTCTCCATCAGGTCGTAAGTCATCATATGACGCATTGTCGTTCCTTTCGAAGACGGACCCGAGCCAATGTGTCGCTTTGCGCTTTCCGGCCATGTCGCTATGACAGGGCCGCCTTCAGCCCGGGAAAATGCTGCAGGTGCAAACTAGAGGGAAAATGTTGATATGACAACTGAAGATAGCGTTAAGTCTGCGGATCTGGAGCGTCTCAACAGCAACCTCACGAAAATCGAAGAGCTATCGACGCGTCTGGTCTCGGCGCTGGCACAGAAGAAACCCGTGGACGGCAGTTTGCAGGGCCCGGGACAAGATTTGTTCATGAAAGCCGCGGCCGCCTACATGGCCGAAATGATGTCCAACCCGTCAAAAATGCTGGAACATCAGATCAGCTATTGGGGCAAATCGCTGCGCCACTACGTCGAAGCCAACCACACACTGATGCAAGGCAAGTTGGAAGCGCCTGAAGACCAGACCCCGAAGGACCGCCGCTTCAAGAATGAGCTTTGGGAAACGCACCCCTACTTCAACTACATCAAGCAACAGTACTTGTTTTCGTCCGAGGCCATTGCCGAAGCGGTGGCCGACCTCGACGGGATGGATGACCGTGACAAGAAGCGGCTGGAATATTTCAGCCGCCAGATCGTCGACATGTTCAGCCCTGCCAATTTCCTTGGCACGAACCCTGAAGCCTTGACCAAGGCGGTTGAGACGGATGGCCAGAGCTTGGTCGACGGCTTGGAAAACTTGGTCCGTGACATTGAAGCCAATGACGGTGATCTCTTGGTCACGTTGGCCGACAAGGACGCCTTTGAGGTCGGCGGCAATATCGCGACCACTGAAGGATCGGTCGTTTTCCGGAACGAGATGTTCGAACTCATCCAGTATGCGCCCAAGACAGAGACGGTGCACAAGACGCCGCTGATCATCTTCCCGCCGTGGATCAACAAGTTCTACATTCTAGATCTGAAGCCGCAGAACAGCCTGATCCGATGGATCGTGGAGCAGGGCTACACGCTTTTCGTTGTCAGCTGGAAGAACCCGGACCCAAGCTATCGGGACGTCGGGATGGATGACTATATCCAGAAGGGCTATCTGACGGCGATCGAAGAAGTGAAGGCCATAACCGGCGAGCCGCAGGTCAACGCTGTTGGCTACTGCATCGCCGGCACGACGCTGTCGCTCACGCTGGCCCTGATGGCCAAGCGCGGTGACAAGAGCGTCAAGTCCGCGACGCTGTTCACGACATTGACGGATTTCTCCGATCAGGGCGAAGTCGGCGTTTTCTTGAACGATGATTTCGTCGATGGGATTGAGCGCGAGACCGAGGAGAACGGCATTCTTCATTCCTTCTTCATGAGCCGGACGTTCAGCTATCTGCGGTCAAATGATCTGATCTATGGCCCGGCGATCCGCAGCTACATGATGGGTGAAGCGCCGCCCGCGTTCGACCTGCTCTACTGGAACGGCGACAGCACCAATCTGCCCGCCTGCATGGCCATGGAGTACTTGCGGGGCCTCTGTCAGTCGGACCGCTTTGCGCAAGGCGGGTTCGATGTCTTGGGGGAGACCGTGCAAATCAAGGACGTCAAAGTGCCACTCTGCGCGATCGCCTGCGAGACCGACCACATCGCAGCATGGAAATCCAGCTATAGCGGCGTGCAGCAGATGGGCAGCCGGTCGAAGACGTTCATCCTGTCAGAGTCCGGTCACATCGCAGGCATCGTGAACCCGCCGTCCAAGAAGAAGTATGGCCACTATACCAACGGCGACTGGTCCGGCGATGCCGACACGTGGCAGCAGAACGCGGATTTCCACGAGGGGTCTTGGTGGCCACGCTGGGACGAGTGGCTTGGATCGCGCTCGGGCAAGCAGGTTCCAGCAAGGATTCCGGGTGACGGAGGTCGCGAAATCCTTGCGCCGGCGCCAGGTATTTATGTGACCGAAGACCCGAACTCTCATTAAGTCACTGATTCTCAATCAGATTAATTTTTTCTGCGCTGCAGCAAAAGCCCTTGCAATGCTGCGGTGCAGCAGATATATCTTTTGCAGACGCAGAAAGCGGGATAAGCCCGCTGCGCCGCGAAATACTGAACCGAATTTTGGAGGCACTACGATGGCTACCCAAGACTACACCAAGATGATGCAAGACATGATGGGCGCGTTCCCTGTTGACACGTCCTCGATGAACGAATTCTTCAAGACCCAGGCAACTTTCGCTGACAAGATGTCGAAAGTCGTTCTGGAAGCTGCTGAGAAATCGACCGAGATCTCCGCTGGCTGGACGAAAGAAACGATCGGCAAGCTGGGCGTTGTCACCAACGCAAAAGAGGATCCGACGGACTACACCAAAGCCATGACCGATTTCGCATCGGCACAGGCTGAAATGAGCTCGGAATCCATGGCTGCCTTCGCTGAAGTTGCGAAGAAAGTTCAGATGGAAACGGTTGAGCTGATGCTCGCCGCTGGCAAAGACATCAGCGAAGACGCAACCGCCGCTGTCAAGAAAGCCACGGACGAAATGACCGCGACCGCCAAGAAGGCAGCGTCGACGGCCAAGAAAGCATCCGCGAAGTAAGACTTCTCTGATATCCGGCTACCTCCTCCCTGCCGGTATCAAATGACTGCGGGCCCAAATGGGCCCGCATTTTTTTTGTCTGAACCTTTCGGGGCGGGAGAAACCCCAGACCCCGTCAGTTGTTGGCCGTCAGAGGATCAATGATCTGAGGCACTTCTGTGATGCTGGTAAACGGAATGCCCGATTTTTCCGAATGGGTCCTGATTTCGTCCTCGCTGTCGGCGAGATAGAGGCAGAAGGTTTTGTCGTTGGCGACATAGGAATGCTGCCACTGGACGCCGGAAATATCCGACAACGCCTGGTTCGAAGCACGCGCGGCGCCGCAAAGTTCGGTCACAGACATCTGACCAATACCGGGAATGTCACGTTCGATAATGTAGCGTTTCATATCAAAGCTCCTTTTCGAGTGACTTCAGTTTGGCGTCACTTCTTGCAGAACCCGAACTAAAAAAATTGTAGCGAGTTGATTGAAAACTTTCTCGGTGACGATTTTTCCAATCTTTGCTAAAGTTTTTCTTTAGTATGGCGCGCGTTTCACATCTCAGAGCGCTTCAAGCGTTGGACATGACGGTCCGCAAGGGATCCATTCAGGATGCCGCCGCGGCGCTGGGCATAACGCCTGCCGCGGTGGGGCAGCGCATCCGCGCGCTGGAAACCTATCTCGAAACGGACCTGCTTGTCCGGGGACGCTCGGGCATCCACCCGGCGCCAACCTTGGCGACGGCCATGCAAGATCTTGAGGCAGCGTTCGATGCGCTGGATCGCGTGGCTTCGACGCTTGAGCTGCAAAGAACGGCAGAGGTTCACATCGTGGCCGATCCCGACTTGTCAGAGCTATGGCTGGTGCCGAATCTGCCACGCTTCAAAGCGGCGCATCCCAACGTGCTGCTGAACCTCAATGGATTGGGCGATGTCCCGATGCGGCTTGGCGCACCGGATATTGTCATCGACCGAAACCCCAATGGAAGGGCCGCCGAAGGGGAGGAGCTTTTCCGCGAGATCTTCCTTCCTATCGCGTCGCCAGAGAATGCGGAGCGTATTCGCAACCCTGATTTCCGCGGAGTTGATCAACCAGACTACCTGCCGACTGGAACGCTGACGGACCAAGAACGGTTCTGGCGACACTCGGTCGAAGGGTCGATCGAGGGTTTTCCTCTGATCCACACGCATCCAAACCCCGAGCAGCCGGGAACCCCCGGTTGGTCGGAATGGCTGGCCGAGTATGGCTACGAACGGACGGCACCTGAGCGTGGACCACGCTATGCTCATGTGCGTGACGCGCTTGAGGGCGCGCGGTCTAATGTCGGGCTTCTGATCTCGGGCCTGTCCTACATCCTGAATGACATTGATGCGGGTGTTCTGGCGTTGCCGTTTCCGCCGCCGGAGTGTCTGAGGGCCGAACATCCCTATCGCATCGCCGTGCGTTCCGAAGCCCTTGCACGGCCACAGGTTGCTCGTTTCCGTGACTGGATCATCGACGAGACACGCGGCATTTCTGACAGGCTGGATGCTGCGGTTGCCGAATAGCCATTGAACGGTCCGCCGAATTTCGTTCCCTTTTCAGACGCATGGCCCTAAGCTGCAATGCAGCACCGTTATTGCCGGGAGAAATGACGTGGCCGAACCGCTCTTGATCAAGCGCTATGCCAGCCGACGCCTCTACAACACCGAGACGTCGGACTATGTAACTTTGGACGATATCGCAGGGTTCATCCGTGATGGCCGTGACGTGCAGATCGTGGACCTGAAGTCAGGCGATGACCTGACGCGCCAGTATCTGCTTCAGATCGTAGCCGAACACGAAAGCCGCGGCGAAAGCGTCCTGCCGATTGAAGTTCTGACGGATCTCGTGCGGAGCTATACCACGCAGGCGCAATCGGTCGTGCCGCAGTTTCTGGCGATGAGCTTCGAGATGCTGCGCGAGGGTCAGTCGAAGATGATGGGTGCAGCCATAAATCCGATGGCCGCCATGCCGGGCTTCGATGCGATGAAAGCGCAGCAGGAAGCTTTCATGAAGGCCATGACCGGTGGCCTGTCGGGCAGTTGGTCCGGACCATCCGTCGAGGCTGACGAGACCGAGCCTGAGGCTGGTGAGACAGAGCTTGACGAGATCAAGGCTCAACTGGCCGCGATGCAGGCGCAGCTTGCCAAGATGGGAAAGAAGTAGCGCGTCAGTCCGCGCCGCTGCCTTTCGTGAACCCGAGCTTTTTGTGAGATCCGTCGCAGAACGGTTTATCCGATGACGCCCCGCAGCGGCAGAGGACGGCGCGTTCCATTCGCGCGATGCGGTGCCCGTCCGAGCCGATGATTTCCACGTTTCCTTTCAGCTGAACCGGTCCGTCTTCGAAAACGGTCACCTCCAAAGTGCCACCCGGCGCGTCGAGGCCTGTGTCCTTGTCTTCGCGGAAGTCCGGCAGGCCCGTCGCATCAAAGCCGCCACGGTGATTGTTGTTGCAGAACGGCGGATTGGTCGTCTGACCGCATCTGCAAAGAAGGGCGCGGTTGCGCGGT
>CAZMKY010000570.1:0-2455 GCA_964566835.1 uncultured Rhodobacterales bacterium | reverse complement strand
AAGCCCGCCGACGCTGGGCCGAAAGATGACGGCGTTGGAGCAGGCAACCGGGCGTCGCCTGTTCCGGCGGGGCAGCGGTGGCTATGTCCTGACGGCAGAAGGGCGCGCGTTCCGCGCCGAGGCAGAGGCGCTGGTCGAAGTCCGCGCGCGCCTGTCGTCCTGGACCCGGCGCGATGGCGCGGCACGGGTCAGGATCACTGCCGGCACATGGACAACGCGCTGGCTGGCGCGGTCCTTGACGCTGTACTGGTCGCCGGCACTGAGTTGGGTGCCAGAGTATCTGGGATCCAACGCCAATCTCGACATCGCGCGACGGGAAGCCGACATCGGCTTTCGCAATCGTCGCCCGGACCAAAGCTGGCTTGCCGGGCGTCGCCTGCGCCAGATCCGCTATGCCGAGTTTGGCACGGATGAGAGCGTTCGGGGCTACGTCACGCTGGCGCCGAATTTGCCCGGCACACCGTCGACGCGGTGGCTGTCCGAGAACCGCGGCGACGACATCCTGACGACCGTGACGGATGCGCGTCTTGCGTTGGATCTGGCGCGGCAAGGCGTTGGGCGGGTGGTTCTGCCAATCTTTGCCGTCGCCCCCTCGGACGGCGTGTCGCAGCTTTCAGACCCGATCGGGGAATTGACTCACGATGAATGGTTGGTGACACATCACGACGCACGAAATGACCCGCCGGTCAGACGTGCGATTGACGCCATCACCGACTTCATCCTGAAGCACGAGACATGACCGATAAGACCGCCTCATTGAAACGCCGCATCATCGTGCCTCTTCTGGCCGGAATTATCGGGTGCGCCATTCTGGCTTCGCTCGGCGTTTGGCAGCTGCAGCGGCTGGCGTGGAAAGAGGCCGTTCTGGCGGAAATCGATGCAAGGATTGCGGACGACGCTGTCGCCATCCCGGCCATGCCGGACCGTGTCGCCGACCGGTTCCTGCCGGTGCGTGTCAGCGGTGCGACGACGGGTGAAGAGGCCCGCGTGCTTGTGTCGGTGAAAGGGACGGGCGCCGGGTTCCGCGTTATCTCACCCTTCGTGACCGAGGACGGACGCCGCATTCTGCTGGATGAAGGCTTTATCCGCACGACCGAGAAAGACGTGCCGCGCCCCGCCACAGAGATGACGGTGATCGGAAACCTGCATTGGCCGGACGAGATCGACAGCTTTACACCCGATCCTTCGCCGGAAGACGGACTTTGGTTTGCACGCGACGTCGACATCTTGTCTGAGTGGTTCCAGGCCGAGCCGATCCTTGTGATCGCCCGCACAGTGTCGGGAACAGACGCCCGCGCGACGCCTTTGCCTGTGACCAGTGAGGGCATCCCGAACAATCATCTCGGCTATGCCGTTCAATGGTTCGGGCTGGCAATTGTCTGGGCGGGGATGACACTCTTCCTGCTCTGGCGTATTCGAAGGCGCACGATCTAGGAAAGCGTTTCTGATGAAGTATGTCTCTACCCGTGGCACGGCCCCGGTTTTGTCGTTTGAAGACGTCATGTTGACGGGCCTTGCCCGTGATGGCGGGCTTTATGTGCCGGAAAGCATTCCGACGCTGACACCGGACCAGATCGCGCGGATGCATCTTGGATCATACGAAGACGCAGCCTTTACCGTGATGCGACCCTTTGTTGGCGACACCTTTACGGATGACGAGTTTCGCGAGCTGATCGCCAATGCCTACGCCGACTTCGGCCATATCAGCCGCGCGCCGTTAAAGCAGGTCGGCGATGGCCAGTGGCTGTTGGAGCTGTTCCACGGCCCGACGCTGGCATTCAAAGATTTCGCCATGCAACTGATCGGCCAGATGTTCCAGCATGTGCTGGCCCGCCGGGGTGACAAGGTCACCATTGTGGGCGCTACATCCGGCGACACGGGCTCCGCCGCGATCGAGGCGTTCCGTGGCCTCGACAACGTCGACGTCGTTATTCTCTATCCGCATGGTCGCGTGTCCGAAGTGCAGCGGCGCCAGATGACAACGCCGTCCGAGTCAAACGTACATGCCTTCGCCGTTGACGGGACCTTTGATGATTGCCAACGCCACTTGAAGGACATGTTCGCGGACGACGTCTTCCGCGACGAGGTGCGGCTGGCCGCCGTCAACTCGATCAACTGGGCGCGGGTGATGGCGCAGATCGTTTACTACTTCACCGCTGCCGTCGCGCTCGGCGCGCCCGAGAGGCGCGTGAACTTTGTTGTGCCTACAGGCAACTTCGGCGACATCTATGCTGGCGAAATCGCGCGGCGCATGGGGTTGCCGATTGAACGGCTGGTGATCGCGACGAACCAGAATGACATTCTGGATCGCGCCCTTCGGGAGGGTGAATACCGGACCGGAACGGTTCGGCCATCGATCAGCCCGTCGATGGATATCCAGGTCTCTTCGAACTTCGAACGTCTCTTGTTCGACGCCTATGATCGCGACGGCGCTGCCGTGGCCCAGCTCATGGAC
>CAZMKY010000569.1:0-10318 GCA_964566835.1 uncultured Rhodobacterales bacterium | reverse complement strand
GCAAAGCTGTTCCAGCCGAAGACACGTTCGGCGGGGGTCAGGCTTTCCTCGCCCCAATCCGGGTCGATGTCAGGGCCACCGTCGCCTTTGATCGGCAGATCGCGCAAGGCGGCGCGGATGTCGTCGGTCAAGCTGTTCGGGCGCCATTCGGGTATCTGGATTTGGCCCCTCGCATCGGTGATTGTTGCAAGCGCTTGCGCGAGGATCATCGCGGGATCGGCGAGCAGACCGCCCCAGTTACCGGAGTGATGCGCACCCTCTCTCAAGTCCACGATCAGATCGAAAGCAATGCCGCCCCGCGCGCCCATGAACATCGTCGGCGTGTCAGATTGCAGCCGAGGGCCATCCGAAGCGATCAGAACATCTGCAGACAATTTGTCTTTGTGCGCGGCGCAGAACTCGGAAAGTCCTGGCGAGCCCATCTCCTCGCCCATCTCGACCAGAAGGCGCACATTGAACCCAAGTGAACCTCTGGCGTCCAAGACGGCACGCAACGCCGCCAGGTTGATCAGATGCTGCCCCTTGTTGTCGGCAGTGCCGCGTCCGTAGAGCCGGTCGCCCTCGTCAACCAAGCGGAAGGGATGAAGTCCGTCGCGCCATTGATCCGTCTGGGCCCGGATGACGTCACCATGCCCGTAAGACAGGATCGTCGGCAGTGCGGCGTCTTCGATACGCTCGGCAACCAGGATCGGCCCGGCATCCGGCGCGGGGTTTGGGTGTATGGCGCAAGTGAACCCAAGCCCGGTCAGACGCGGGACCAATGCTTCCTCAAGATAGCGAGGGAGTTCGGCGGCATACTCTGGGGACTGGCTGACCGAGGGATGGGCGACCAGCTTGCCGAGATCGCGCGCAAAATCGCCGGTATCGAAGTACCGGGCGGCATTTTCTATGGCGGTTTCTCTCGTCACGAAAGGAACCTAGACCGGCGGATGCACATCGTCAGGGATCGGACAGGTGTAGGGCGTTTCCTCCAGATGATCCTGATGAGACGCGCGGGCGGCGTCGATCAGTGACTGGTCTTCCACCAGCCGGCTTGCCGTCGCGGCCATCGCCTTTGCGGCGTAGATCATGCCTTTGTGCGCCGCTGGGGCCTTGCCCTGTGCCACGGTCTGCCATGTGTGAAACGGCGTTCCAATTGCACAGGTGGCAACGCGGGCCTGAACGGTGGGAACGGCCCAACTCACATCACCCACATCCGTCGACCCCTCACCGCCTTCGCTTTGCCGATCAAGCGGTGCGATGAAATCGCAAAGGGCGAGGCCTTTCACCGGCTTTGTCCCAATCCGCTTGAACGTGGTGTCAATGTCGGCAGCGGTCAGCGTGGCCTGGATTTCCCGCGCAAAAGCTTCGTCAGCATCGTCGAAGCCGACGGGCCCGAGCTTTTCAAGCTCGCGCTGCAACGTTTCCTCAAGCGGACGATTACCAAGGAGGTTGGATACGCCGGAGAAAACCTGACTGGTGACTTCGGTTCCTGTCATCAAGGCTGCACCGTCGGCAATCTTGCGGACACGCAAAACAAGATCGCTCAAATCCGGCAGCGAACTGGCACGGATCAATTGGCGCACCGTTGCCTTCGCCTGCACAACGTTCGGCGCAACGCCGCCCGCGTCGAGATAGGCGTAATGCACCCGTGCGCTGTCGGGCATGTGTTCGCGCAGGTAGTTGACGCCAATGTTCATCAACTCCACGGCATCCAGCGCTGACCGCCCCAGTTCCGGTGCTCCTGCCGCATGTGCAGCCTTGCCGTGGAAGGTAAAATCGATCCGGGTGTTTGCGAGTGACCGTGCCTCGTTCACGCCAGTGAACGTCGCGGGATGCCAGGAGATCGCCGCGTCGACATCGTCGAACAGCCCCTCACGCACCATGTAGGTCTTGGCAGCGCCGCCCTCCTCGGCAGGGCAACCGTAGTAGCGAACACGACCCTTTATGCCATTCTCAGCCAACCAGTCCTTAACTGCGGTGGCCGCCAAAAGCGCGGCGGCGCCCAGCAGGTTATGACCGCACCCATGGCCGTTGCCGCCTTCTTCCAACGGGACGTGCTCGGCGACCCCGGGTGCTTGGCTCAAATAAGGCAGCGCGTCGAACTCGCCGAGAATGGCAATCACCGGCCCCTCCTCACCGGCCTCGCCGATGACAGCGGTAGGAATGCCCGCCGCGTTCTCGGTGATCTTGAACCCTTGGGCGCGCAACATTGCTGCATGCTCCGCAACGGACTTGTGTTCGGCATAGAGCGTCTCGGGCGTATCAAAGACGCGGTCAGACAGCGCGATGAAGTCTTCGCGATGGCGGTCGACGTGGTCCCAAATCGGGTCAGTGTTCTTCACGAGTCACTCCAGCTTCACATTCAAACGGTTTCAGCATGTTCAAGCAGACACGCCGTTTCTCGCCCACCGAGTCCGCGCTTCAGTTCAGGAACGGTGACGCGACATTCGGCAGTGGCAACGGGGCATCTCGGGTGAAAGGTGCACCCCGGAGGCGGGTCGAGCGGTGACGGGATTTCGCCTTCAATAGGTGCGAATTCACGCCTTCTCTGATCAAGCCTCGGGGCCTCTGCGAGAAGCGCCTTGGTGTAGGGGTGGCGCGGGTCTGAGAAGATTTCCTCGGTCGACGCGGTCTCGACAATCCTGCCCAGATACATGATGGCAACACGGTCTGCGATGTGTTCGACGACGCTCAGATCGTGGCTGATGAACAGGTATGTCAGCCCCAGTTCCTCGCGCAAATCCATGAAAAGGTTGATGACCTGCGCCTGGATCGACACGTCGAGCGCCGCGATGGCCTCGTCGCAGACAAGGAATTTGGGCTTCACCGCAAGAGCGCGCGCAATCCCGATCCTTTGCCGCTGACCGCCGGAAAACTGGTGTGCGTAACGGCGCTTGAGTGACGGGTCGAGCCCGACCTTGCGCATTACGTCATCGACGTAGTCGGGCGCTTCGGCAGCGCTGACAATCCCGTGCATCCGCGGTGCTTCACCGATGATGTCTTCCACGCGCATCCGCGGGTTGAGACTGGCGAACGGATCCTGAAAGATCATCTGGATCGCCAGCGTTGCTGCGCGTTTATCGGCGCCGCTCAGGGTCGCGACATCCTTGCCCTCGTAAAGCATCTGCCCGTCGCTGGCCGCGTGGATTCCTGCGACGACGCGGCCCAGGGTGGACTTGCCGCACCCGGATTCACCGACGAGGCCCAGAACCTCGCCTTTTTGGATCGAGAGGTTCACGTTATCGACTGCGTGAACGGTTTCTTCCCGGATGTTCGCGCCCAGTTTCTGCGCAATCTTCCCGGCGACATCGAGCCGCTTGGTAAACCGTTTCGATACGCCACGGATTTCGACAAGAGGCTCGGTCATGATGCGGCCTCCGCCGCTCGCTGCGGATTGAAACAACGCAAGGCGCGCCCGTCCACATCTTCGATCGGCGGTTGCGTAGCGCAAGCCCCGGTCCGGGACTGACAGCGCGGGGCAAAGGCGCATCCCTCCGGCAACGCGAGCATGTTCGGGGTCATCCCTTCGATCTGAAACAGACGCTGACCGCGCCGGTTCGCAGTTGGGACCGAGCCAAGAAGCCCGACCGTGTAGGGGTGCAAGGGCCGGTCTATCACGTCGTCAATCCCGCCTTGTTCGACGATCCGACCGGCGTACATGACCGAAATTCGATCCGCGAGGCCCGCAACTACGGCAAGGTCATGGGTGATCCAGATCATCGCCGTGCCGGTCTGTTTGGTCAGCTTCTGTGCCTCGTGGATGATCTGCGCCTGGATGGTCACATCAAGCGCAGTCGTCGGTTCATCGGCGATAATGAGGTCGGGCTTATTGAGGAAGGCCGTCGCGATGGCCACCCGCTGACGCATGCCCCCCGACAGTTGATGCGGATAGGCCTGAAGACGTTCTTCGGGCGACGGAATTCCGACCAACCCAAGCGCATCACGACTGCGTTCCCACGCGGTCTGTTTTGAGACCTTTTCGTGTGCCAGGATCGCCTCAATCATCTGTGTGTCGACGCGCAGGACCGGGTTGAGCGTCATCATCGGGTCCTGAAAAATCATCGAGATCCGATTGCCGCGCAGCGTCTTCAGCTTTTCCTCAGGGGCGCTCGCAATCTCGTCGCCATTGAACTTGATCGACCCTTCGACAATGCGGCCCGGCGGGTCGATGAGGCCGAGAATAGAGAACCCGGTGATCGACTTTCCCGAGCCGGACTCGCCCACCAGTCCCATGACCTCACCCTTGGACACAGTGAAATCCACGCCATCCACTGCCTTCACAACGCCAGCGTGGGTGAAGAAGTGGGTCTTGAGACCGCTGACTTCCAGAACGACGCTCATTTTCTCAGCCTCGGATTTAGGACGTCGCGCAGGTGGTCGCCGACGAGGTTGATCGAGACGACCGTCAGCAGAAGGGCGACGCCAGGGAAAACGGAGATCCAGTAGCGCCCGGAGAGCATGTACTCGAAACCGTTGGCAATCAGCACGCCGATCGAGGGTTCGGTCTGCGGCAGACCAACGCCGAGGAATGAAAGCGTGGCTTCCAAAGAGATCGCACTGGCGGTTTGCACCGTGCCGACCACGATCAATGGCGCCATGCAATTCGGCAGGATGTGCCGGAAGACAATGCGCGACCTCGAAATGCCGAGACATTGCGCCGCTTCGACGTACTCTTTTCCGCGTTCGACCAGTGCAGTCGCCCGGACGGTGCGCGCGTAATAGGCCCATTGAGCGATCACAAGCGCAAGGATGATCTTGTCCACCCCTTTGCCAAGAGCCGCCACCATCATCAACGCCACGAGCGATGCCGGGAAGGAAAGTTGAAGGTCCACGATGCGCATGATGAACGCTTCGATCCGGCCACCTGCGTATGCTGCAATCAGGCCAATCGCCATGCCGATCAGCAGTGCGATTACACCGGAGGCCAACCCGACCGTAAGCGAGATGCGCAGACCGTAAAGAATGGCCGAGTAGAGATCGCGTCCGGAGCCATCGGATCCAAGCCACATCGTGTAACCGTCAAACGCCTCAGACCCCGGCGGCAACCGGCCGTCCATGACGCTCACCTGCGCGAGGTCATAGGGGTTCTGCGGGGTGATCCAAGGCGCAAGAATGGCAAGCAGCACGATGATGAAAAATACCGCAAGTGCGACCGTCGCGATCTTGCTTTCAAAGAACTCTGCTCGGAATCGCTGGAAAGGTGTCTCGACCTTTACGGACTTGGCAGCGGCGTGCGGGGTATCGGAGGTCACGTCGCTCATGCGCCTTGATCCTGCAAGCGAACCCTCGGATCGAGGATCGAGTATAAGATGTCCACGATCAGATTGATGAGCACGAAGAACAGCACGATGATCATCAGGTAGGCAACGACGACCGGTCGGTCGAGCTGCAGGATCGCGTCAATCAGAAGTTTGCCCATGCCGGGCCATGCGAAGATCGTCTCAGTCACGACCGAGAAGCCGATCAGGCTTCCAAATTCGAGGCCCATGACCGTGACAACCGGGATCATTATGTTCTTCATCACATGAACGAGGATGATGCGCCGAGTGGATAGCCCCTTGGCGCGTGCATATTTCACGTAGTCCTGCCCCATCGCCTCTCGGACGCCGGCGCGGGTCAAACGGATCGCGAGCGAGATCTTCAGTAGGGCAAGGTTGAGTGCAGGCAGGAAGATGTGGCTCAGCCCGTCGAGGGTGAAGAGACTGCTTTGCATGCCCAGAAATGAGCCGATATCGCCGCGACCGGTGGCCGGAACCCAGCGGAGTTCGACGGCAAAAAGCATGATCAGCATGAGGCCGACCCAGAACGTCGGCAGCGAAAAGCCGAAAATCGAAGCAGCCATGATGCCCTTGGATAAACGGCTGTCGGGATACAGCCCGGCGTAAAGTCCAAGCGGAATACCGATGACAATTGCAAGGATCAGCGCCGAGAAGGCCAGTTCCATTGTTGCGGGCATGTGATGGAGGATCAGTTTGAGCGCGGGTTCGCCGAAGATGAAACTGTCGCCAAGGTCACCCTGTGCCGCCCCTTTCAAAAACAGCCAGTATTGCTCCCAAATAGGACGATCGAGACCAAGTCTTGCGATAGCGGCTTCGATGTCGGCCTGGTCAGCATCGGGACTGACCAGCATGTAGACCGGGTCGCCGACGATGTTGACACCGAAGAAGACGATCACCGACATCAGGAACACGACAAGCATCGCCTGCAGCATCCTGCGGATAATGAAAACCGTCATGAGATCAATCCCGGGGCATACGGTCCGGGCCGCCGCGACAGCGGCCCGGGAGTTTTGCGATTACTCTTTCACGACACCCGTCGCGAGCGTGTACTCGTCGGTCCGCGCGACATAGCTCAGCCCTTTCTTCGCAGCCCAGGTGTTGACCTGGAAGTGCGTCGGAATGATCGCGACATTCTCGATTGCCCGCTCGGTTGCCTGAGCCAAAAGCTCCTGACGCTTGGCATCGTCCACCGTGCGGAGTGCCAATTCGATCAAGGCATCTGTTTCAGGATCCGAATGGCGGCCACGGTTGGATGACCCGAAGCCCGCGTCCTTGTTGTAGGAATGGATCAAGGACTTAAGCGGCGAGGATGCCTCGCCCGAGCCCGCTCCCCATCCGACAAGGATGAAGCTGAATTCCGGCAGACCTTCCGGCGAACCTGTGGACGCGCGACCGAAGTAGACCGAGCGCGGCATCGTCTCGACCGCCGTCTTGATGCCCACGCGGGTCAGCATCTGGGCAACCGCCTCTGCGATCTTGGCGTCGTTGATATAGCGGTCATTTGGTCCGTGGATCGTCAATTCGAAACCATCCGGATACCCGGCTTCCGCCAGCAACGCCTTCGCACCATCTGGGTCGTAGGCCACAACTTCGAGCTTGTCGGAGACGCCGAAGAAACCCTCGGGAAGAAGTTGTCCCGCTGGCAACGCCACGCCTTCCATCACACGATCAACGATGGCATCTCGACTGATCGCCATGCTGATCGCCTTGCGGACGCGAACGTCCATCAGCGGGTTCTTGATGTCACCGCCGCCGTTCGCCTTCACGAAGGGCGAGTTCTCGCGGAACTGGTCCATGTGAAGATAGATCACGCGGTTCGACACCCCCTGGCTCAACTGAATGTCGTCATTCCCTTGAAGTGTCGCGATGTCCGTCGTCGGAACGCCCGAGATCATGTCGACGTCACCAGCCAACAGAGAGGCGACGCGGCTGGGACCGGAGGTGATTGGACGGAACTCGACCTCTGACCAAGTTGGCTTGTCGCCCCAGTAATCGTCGTTCCGCGTCAGAACGATGCTTTCACCTGGCGTGTAGCTCTGGAACTTGAATGGTCCTGTTCCGATGGCCGCGGTGCCCGCGTTGAATTCCTCCGTCGTTGCCGCGCAGCCAGCTTCCGAAATCACTGGGATCGTGGAAATGTCATTACCCATCAAAGGATAAGGCGCTGCCGTCTTGAAGTGGACGGTGTAGTCGTCGATCTTCACGACTTCCTTGCCCTTCAGATAGGTGCCGTAGCCCGAAGGCGAATTCGGAACCTCGGGCGCACGCGCCATGGTGCAAACGACATCGTCCGCCGTGAAGTCGCTGCCATCGTGAAATTTCACGCCTTCGCGCAACTTGAATTCCCACGTCAGATCATCGATCGGCGCCCAAGACACGGCAAGCCCGGGCGACAGACGCTGTTTTTCGTCCTGCGCGATCAGGCGGTCGAAAATGTGGACCGACATTGCGTTGTTGGGGCCGAGGTTGTGGAAATGCGGGTCGAGCGATGTTGGCTCAGAAGCAAGGCCGATCGTCAGTTTTTCGGCCGAAACAGTTCCGGCTCCCATAGCCAGAATCCCAAATGCGACCGCTGTCGCAGCTGTGAGTTTCCTCATCAAAAACACTCCCTGTTGGTTTGGCGCTTGCAGACGGCCGAATCTGTGGCAGCCCCCGCGCCCTGTCGAAAATGCTAGCTACCGCAAAAATCATTGCCAATACTCAATGCTATGCAGAGTTGCATAGACCAATCCAAGTGTTTGGATATTGGACGGCTCATGTAGCGGAGAGGATTGTAGAATGACGGAACACCGACACAGATTGCGAGAGTTCGAGTCTCTTCGCGCGGTCATAACCACCGGAACTACGATTGGTGCGGCGCGGCGTCTCGGGATTTCCCAATCCGCAGTCAGTCGCTCTATTTCACAGCTTGAAGCACGGGTCGGTCGATCACTCTTCGTTCGGCGGTCCGGACGGATCGAGCCGACCGCCGAGGCGCTGCGGTTGAACGAGAAGCTCGACCCGATCTTCGAAACGCTTGCAGACATTGAAGGGGCCCAATGGGCCACGCCAGACGACGAACCGCTTCGACTGATCGTTCCTCCGACGCTGGCGCATCATTTCGTCATCTCGCGGGTCGCGAGCTTCTTGAAGGCCAACCCTGGCAAGCAGCTTCAGTTGGATATTCAGGCCACCGACGTACTGGTGTCGGGCATTCTGGAACTGCGGTACGATCTGGGTCTGACAAGCGGCATGATTCAACGTTCAGGCGTGGATCTGGTCCCATGGCGTCGTAGCCAGGTTGTCTGCGCCATGCCCGAGGGTCACCCGTTAACGCAGAAACGCATCGTGACGCCGCAGGACCTTGAGGGCGTCGCGCTAATCGAATTCCTGAGGCGGCTCGGGACGCGTGCGATCACTGAACAGCTTTTCGCCCGAACCGGCGTCCGCCCCCATCACGTGGCTGAAACGGCCACGAACATGGCCGCGCTCGAACTTGTCCGAGAAGGGCTTGGCGTGACCTTGATAAACCCGTTTCCGCTTCTGTCGTCGGGCCTTGAGGGCATCGTGGTTCGGCCTTTCGACGCATCCATCTACTACAACACCAGCTTCGTGCTGCCCTCCGGAAGACCGCCATCCGAACTCGCGCGGCAGTTCATGCGGTTCATCAAGCTGACAACGCCTCAGGACAAATACTCCGAGCCTGTCTAATCCGTTGGCCAGACCGTGTTGGCGTCCATCGGATAACTCGGACGCGGCAGATGCGCGAACGGCCAGCGATCGTGGACCGGAGAGGTTAGCCCGCCGGTGTCGACTTCAAAGACCTGTGCGGGTGCGAACCAATTGGAGAACCCGGCCCGAAAATGCCCCCGCGATTTCACTACAACCGTTCTGGCTGAGGCAATATCCAACCCGAACATATGAAAAAACACAGGGTCTGCCGTCTGCGTACGGTCGGATATCACCACGACGGTTATACCGCCGATTTGAAGTGCAGCGGACGGTCCAAGGGTCAGTTTTCGACCGGCTGTCATGCCCATTTCGCCCACGACATCGCCGTCGTGAAGCGCCAGAACCTCTGCGTCAGCCTCAAACGGAACATCCCGCTGCGCCCACGAAACCGTCGTGTCGGACGAGCGGTTGAACCGCGCTTTGAAAGTGTTGCCGACACCGACGCTGTGGGCTTCGCTTGCAAGTTCTGGGTCGCAGAACGATCCGATAAGACAACCAATGGCCCCTGCATCGTGAAGGGCCGTAAGAAGCTCCGTCGTTCGCCCACTGCCGCCACCGCCCGGGTTGTCGCCAGCGTCCGAGAAGATCACCGGCAACCTGTTGCGGTCCGCCGAAAGCGCCAATGCATCTTCAAGAGACGTCAGCGCCCGGACGAAATCTGCCCGCAAAGACCATGCCATTTTTGCCAGTTCTGCCGCCTGAGCCCGCGCCACTTTAGGATCGTCACGCGCCGTGACAACGACGCTCAATCCATTGTCTGGCGTATCCGAGAACAGGAAATTCCCGAAAATGGAAACATTGAGGACCTCGCTCCGGCTCTCGGCCTGCCTCCGCTGCCCATAGTCGATCAAGGTGCCATACGGATGTTCTGCGCTCAGAAGAGTTACGGATGCCGGGACCAGCGGCAGCTTTATATGCGCCATCTTGGGCCGTTGACCGGTCGCACATATCCGCCGCAATGAAAAAGCCGCCTCCTCGCCGCGTTCAATCTGATCGACATGCGGGTTTGTGCGATATCCAACAATCAAGTCGCATGCATCGACCATTCGCTGCGAGACATTCGCGTGCAGGTCGAGTGTCGCTATGATCAAGACGTCCGGGCCGACGACTTTTCGCACGCGCGACATGAGTGTTCCGTCCGGGTCGTGGTCGTGCTCTGCAACCATGGCTCCGTGATTGCAGACGTAAACCGCATCCAAGCTACCGGCCGCACGCAACATGTCCTCGTTCGTCGCGATGATGTCTTCGATCACCGCTTCTCGCACGGGCCCGGCCGGATGGCTTGCGGCCAACAGGCACGGAACAGGTGTCCAGTCTCCGGTTGCATCCATTGCGCGGACAAAGGC
>CAZMKY010000568.1:0-2276 GCA_964566835.1 uncultured Rhodobacterales bacterium | reverse complement strand
GGCCAACAAGGGCTCGATGGACAACAACCCGTCGCCCGGAAACAAGAAAGGCGGGTTGACCACGATCCTCGAAAAATCGCCGGGTGCGGCAGCAAAGGGCGGCAGCAGCCCTTTGACAGGTGTCTACAAATACGCCGAACCCGTCACGCGCCCCGGCTTCGCTTTCATGGATAGCCCGGGCTATGACCCGGCCTCGGTCACGGGCCAGATCGCCAGCGGATCGACGTTGGTTTGCTTCACCACCGGACGCGGATCAGCATTCGGGTCAAAGCCTTCGCCGACAATCAAGGTTGCCACGAACTCCGAGATGTACGGCCGCATGACCGAAGACATGGACGTCAATGCAGGCACGATCCTCAGCGGCGAAAGCAGCGTCGAGGACAAGGGCCGCGAGATCTATCAGATGTTCCTTGACGTGGCCTCGGGCCGCCAAACCAAGAGCGAAGCTCAGGGCCTTGGCGATTATGAGTTCGTGCCTTGGCAGATCGGAGCAACGATGTGACCCGACTTCTGATTGCCGGGACCGGTCTGATCGGTCATCGCCACTTGGCCCATATCGTCGAGCATCCGGATCTGACACTGGCCGGGATCATTGACCCGGACCCGAAAATGCATGCGCTGGCCGATGCGCCGGGTTTCCTCTCGATCGAGGACGTCGACGTTGAGGCCGACGGAATTGTTATCGCGACGCCCACCTCTTCGCATGCGCCTTTGGCGGAAGCCGCTGCTTCGCGAGGGTGGCACGCGCTGGTCGAAAAACCGATTGCCGGGTCTCTTGAAGACGCCGACCGGATCGTCGCCGCCGGCAAACACCACGGTGTTCACATCTTGACGGGCCATCACCGGCGGCATCACCCACGTGTCGCAGCGCTCAAAGCACTTTTGGAAAGTGGTCGCATCGGCCAGCCTGTCACCGCGTCGCTGCTATGGACGATGAAAAAGCCGGACGACTACTTCGACCTGCCTTGGAGGCAAGGTCGCGAAGGCGCGCCTGTTCTGCAGAACATGATCCACGAGGTCGATACCCTGCGCTGGCTCTTCGGCGATGTCGCGGGCGTTGTTGGCTTTGGTTCCAACACCGTGCGCGGCGCGGCCCGGACAGAAAGCGGCGCCGTGGCCTTGGCTTTTGACAGCGGTGTGACGACGACAATCGCATTCGCGGACACCACGCCGACACCTTGGGGCTTCGAGGCGGGCACTGGAGAAAGTCCGTCGATCCCGAAAAGCGGTCAGGACTGCCTACGCATTGCCTGCACCAAGGGCGCCGTCGAATTTCCCAGTTTGACCGTCTGGTCCGGTGCAGAAAGCTGGAACGAGCCGGTCGAACGCTCTGAGGCCCATGCGCCGGATGGTGTGCCGCTTATCCGACAGCTTGAGCATTTCAGTGCCGTCATACGCGGCGAAGTCGAGCCTCTGGTCAGCGCAGCCGAAGGGCGTGCCACGCTGGCGGCAACGCTGGAGATCGAAGCCGCGACGCTTGTCGGCGCGCCCGATTGAGAAAGGACAAACCCATGCCCGAGATCCTGACGGACGACCAGATCGCCCACTATGAAGAAACCGGCTATCTCGTTCTTGAAAATCAGATCCCGGACACGTGGCTGACCCGAATCCGGGATGAGATCGCACGCTTCGAAGATGAAGCGCGCACGTTGACGGCCTCCAATGATCGGCTGGATCTGGAAGACACGCACACCCCGGAAAACCCACGCCTCAGGCGGATCAAGTTGCCGCACAAGATCAGTCCGACACTGGCCGAGTTGATGACAACGGACCTCATCCTCGGCCCGGCGCGCGATCTGGCGGGCCCGAACCTGCGACTGCATACGACCAAGCTGAATATGAAGTCCGCAGGATACGGCGCAGCGGTCGAATGGCACCAGGACTACGCCTTTTACCCGCACACAAATGACGACATCCTCGCCATAGGCGTGATCATCGACGATATGGCCTCCGAGAATGGCCCCTTGATGGTCTACCCCGGCAGCCACAAGGGGCCTGTCTATGACCATCACGTCGACGGTGTCTTTGCAGGCGCGTTCATACCGGAAGATGTTGGCCTGAACCCCGCCGATGCGGTGGAGCTTAAGGGGCCAGCAGGATCGATCAGCATCCATCATGGACGCATCGTTCACGGATCCGCGTTGAACACCTCCGACCGCGCCCGCCGCATCCTGTTCTATGAAATGATGGCCGCAGATGCTTTCCCGATCATGGGGTCCATGACGGCGTGGAACGGGATCGAAGACTACGACACCCGTATGCTCTGCGGAGAGCCA
>CAZMKY010000567.1:0-9720 GCA_964566835.1 uncultured Rhodobacterales bacterium | reverse complement strand
CGACAGCCTTCTGCCGCGCGACCATGCGCCGGTGATCCGCAAGATCATGGCCGAGATCGACATGACGATGGCGGCCTTCATCCGGGGTCAGGGGACGGTCTGCCTGATCCTCGGGACGTATTATGCCGTGGCGCTGATGCTGGTCGGGCTGAACTTCGGTCTGGTCGTGGGCTTTGTCGCCGGCGCGCTGACCTTCATTCCTTACGTCGGTGCATTGGTCGGCGGGCTTCTGGCGATGGGTCTGGCGCTGTTCCAGTTCTGGGGAGAGTGGCCGTGGATCATCGCTGTTTGGGCGATCTTCCAGTCCGGGCAATTGGTCGAGGGCAACATCCTGACGCCCAAGATGGTCGGTGACAGCGTTGGCCTGCATCCGGTCTGGCTTCTCTTCGCGCTCTCGGCGTTTGGCGCGGTCTTTGGCTTTGTGGGCCTTCTGGTCGCCGTCCCCGTGGCGGCCGCGCTGGGCGTTATCGCACGCTTCGTGATCGGCCAGTACAAGGACAGCCGCCTTTATCGCGGACTGGCCGAGCGTCAGGACGACTGAGCGTATTATGGCCCGCCAGCTGACATTGGAATTGCCCGTCAGGGCCGCGCTGGGGCGTGACGATTTCTTCGTTTCGGACGCGAATGCGGCTGCCGTGGCGCGCATCGAAGACTGGGCGAACTGGCCCTTGGGCAAGCTGGCCCTGATCGGCCCGCCGGGATCGGGCAAGACCCATCTGGCGCATGTCTGGGCCAGCCTCTCCGGCGGCGAGGTCGTGCCCCTCGCCGATGTCGGGCGCTTGGACCCCGGCGCCCTGACAGGGCCCTTGGCGATTGATGGTCTGGGCGACGCACTTCCGGCTGAAACCGAAACCTTGCTGTTTCATATCCACAACGCCTTGGCAGCCGCAGGCCTGCCACTGCTTCTGACCGGGCAAAGCGGCCCGGCCCGCTGGCCCATCGCGCTGCCCGATCTGGCGAGCCGTTTCAGCGCGGCGGATATCGCGCGGATCGAGGCGCCGGATGATGCCCTTCTGGCGGCGGTTCTTCTGAAGCTTTTCAGCGATCGTCAGCTTCTGGTTTCACCCATGCTTGTGCAGTGGCTGACGGGCCGGATCGAGCGATCTTTCGAGGCGGCGCGACAGGTCGTGGCAACGCTGGACGAAGCGGCGCTTGCCGCGGGCAAGCCGATCACGCGCGCCTTCGCTGCGACAGTGCTGGATCTTGGCACCCAAGGATCGACGCCCTAGAGTCATCAATCCGTCACAATGACAGTTGATATCCGTACCATGACCGCGTCCGACTTCCTGCAAAGCCCGTTTCCCGAGGCGATTGATCTGCCAGACACCGATCTGGCGGGACCGGAGCGGTTCTTTAACCGGGAACTCTCGTGGCTGGCGTTCAATTGGCGCGTCCTGGAAGAAGCGGAAAACCCACGTGTGCCGCTGTTGGAACGGGTGCGGTTCCTGTCGATTTCGGCGTCCAATCTGGACGAATTCTACACCGTGCGCGTCGCAGGCCTGCGGGAACTGGCGCATGCCGGAAACACTTTGCCGTCGGCTGACGGACTGACCCCGGCCGAGCAGTTGGTCGCCATCCATGCCAATGCCCGCGACCTGATGGCGCGACAGCAGGACGTCTGGGGCAAGCTAAGCGTCGAAATGCAAGAGGCCGGGATCACCATACTGTCCCGCGAGATGTTGACCGACGAAGACAAGGCCGTACTGAAGAACACCTTCATGGCGCAGGTCTTTCCGATCCTGTCGCCACTGGCAATTGACCCTGCACACCCCTTCCCGTTCATCGCATCCGGCGGCTATTCGTTGGCGCTGCAACTAGAACGGAAGTCAGACAAGCGCCCGTTGCAGGCACTTCTGCCGATCCCAAGCCAGATTGACCGCTTCGTACAGTTGCCCTCTGAGGGTCGCGATATGCGTGTCCTGCCTCTGGAAGAGCTTCTGATCCTGCATCTGGACCGCTTGTTCCCGGGGTATCGCATGAAAGGCGCTTGTTCCTTCAGCCTGCTGCGCGACAGCGATCTGGAAGTTGAAGAAGAAGCCGAAGATCTGGTCCGGGAATTCGAAGTCGCCCTGAAGCGGCGTCGCCGCGGCGAGGTTGTGCGCCTGACGATCAGCCGGGATGCGCCGAAGGCGCTGCGTCGTGTGATCATGGAAGAATTGGAAGTCAGCGGCGATGAAGTGATCGAACTTGGCGGCATGCCCGGGCTTGGCGATCTGAGCGAGCTGGTCGTCGACAGCCGCCCTGACCTTCTCTGGCCCTCTTTTCAGCCGCGCGTGCCCGAACGCGTGCAGGACCACGACGGCGACATGTTCGCGGCGATCCGCCAAAAAGACATGCTGCTGCACCACCCTTACGAGACGTTCGATATGGTGGTGCGCTTTGTGAAGCAGGCGGCGATGGACCCGAATGTGGTGGCCATCAAACAGACGCTTTACCGGACCTCACGGGACAGCCCGATCGTGCATGCGCTTTGCGAGGCGGCAGAGGACGGCAAGATGGTCACGGCGCTGGTCGAGCTGAAGGCGCGTTTCGACGAGGCCGCCAATATCCGCCAAAGCCGGATGCTGGAACGGTCCGGCGCGCATGTCGTCTATGGCTTCCTGAACTACAAGACCCACGCCAAGGTCGCGACGGTCGTGCGCCGCGAGGGTGGTGAGTTGGTCACCTATTCCCACTGGGGCACGGGCAACTATCACCCGATTACGGCGAAGATTTACACTGACCTCAGCCTATTCACCTGCGACGGTGCCTTGGGGCGGGACGCGACGAAGCTGTTCAATTATGTCTCGGGCTATGCACAGCCGGAAGACATGGAAAACCTGACCATCTCGCCTGCGTCCATGAAGGCCACGCTGTTGGAGCGGATCGCGGAAGAGGCTGAAAACGCACTGGCCGGAAAACCTGCCGCGATCTGGGCCAAGATGAACAGCCTGATCGAACATGACGTGATCGACGCGCTTTATCTGGCCAGTCAGGCTGGCGTCCAGATCTCGCTCGTCGTGCGCGGCATTTGCGGCCTTCGCCCCGGCATCAAGGGGCTGAGCGACAACATTCGGGTCAAGTCGATCGTCGGTCGCTTCCTGGAACACAGCCGCATCGTCTGTTTCGGCAACGGGCAGGACCTTCCGGGCAAAAAGGCGCGTGTCTATATCTCGTCCGCGGACTGGATGGGCCGGAACCTGAACCGCCGGGTGGAGACCTTGGTGGAATGCGTGAACCCAACCGTTAAGGCCCAGATCGTGCGCCAGATCATGGCGGCTAACATGGCGGATACGGCACAAAGCTGGGTCCTGAACCCACATGGCGAGTTCCACCGCCCCGGCGCCTCTGGCGACCAGAACGCGTTCAACTGCCATCGCTTCTTCATGGAGAACCCGTCGCTTTCGGGTCGTGGATCAGCGGGTGCCGGTGACGTTCCTGAACTGACGCATTCGTCTGACGACTGAGCCGCCCTTGGGGACAACGAGACTTCTGCGACGCTTTGTCGGCGCGGGAGGGAACACGGACCTGCGCCTTATCGTTGACCTGAAAGACGCTGCCGTGCAGGGTCGGCGCACCAGACGCGGAGGGGATGGCGCTTGGATCAGATGATCGATGACAGCGACGCCGAATGGGGGCCCTTTGGCCGCCCGCTTTTCGACGACCCGAAGTCCCGCGCGTTGTCTCGCGTTGGCGTTCTGGACGTTGGATCGAACTCGATCCGATTGGTCGTCTTTGACGGCGCGGCGCGGTCGCCGGCGTATTTCTACAACGAGAAGATCATGGCTGGTCTTGGGGCCGGCATGGCCGAGACAGGGCGGCTGAACCCTGAAGGCAAGGCGCGGGCCATGTCTGCGATCCGACGATTCCAGCTTCTGGCGCGAACGATGGGTATTTCGCCACTTTCCGCCGTTGCCACGGCGGCTGTGCGCGACGCTGAGGATGGTCCGGAATTCCGAGAGGCCCTGAAGGCGGAAACGGGTCTGGATCTCTATATCATCGACGGCGAGGAAGAAGCCCGGCTTTCGGCGCAAGGTGTACTTCTGGGGTGGCCGGGATCTTACGGTCTGGTGTGCGACATCGGCGGGTCGTCCATGGAGATGGCAGAGCTGCGTGACGGCAAGGTCGGCCACTGTGTCACCACGGATCTTGGTCCGCAGCGGCTGGAGCGGATCAAGGGCGGCAAGAAGGGCCTGAAAGCGCACCTGAAGGCCGAAGTCGGCCAATTGGCCAAAACGATGGGGCCACAGCCTGACCGCCTGTTCCTGGTCGGCGGATCCTGGCGAGCGATTGCGCGCATCGACATGGACCGCCGCGCCTATCCGCTGCGGGTCCTGCACGAATACCGGATGACGCGGAAAAACGTTCTGGCCACGGTCGAGATGATCGAGACCTGCGACGATCTGGAGGCGCTTCGCCAGCGGTGCGGTTTGTCGGAAAGCCGGATGGCGCTTGTCCCACTGGCCGCGCAAGTGCTGCGCGAGATGGTCCGAAAGTTCAAACCGCATGATATCGCGATTTCGTCCTACGGCATTCGCGAAGGCCTTCTTTACGAGCAGATGCCCGATGCCTTGCGCGATCGTGATCCGCTGATCGAGGCCTGCCGCTTTGCCGAGGCGAAGGACGCCCGCATGCCCGGCTTTGGCAAAAAACTTTATGAGTTTGTCAGCCCGATCCTGAAATCACGACGCAAGCTGGACAAGCGATTGATCAAGGCAGCCTGCCTCTTGCACGACGTAAGCTGGCGCGCGCACCCGGATTATCGCCACGAAGTGGGGTTCGACGAAGCCACGCGTGCCAATCTTGGCGGCATGACGCATCAGGATCGCGTCTTCCTCGCCGTGGCGCTCTATCATCGTTACAAGAACAGCCGATCCGGCGCGCGCATGGCGGATCTGTTCGCGCTTCTGGACGACGATCAGTTGGCCAATGCCGAGCTTTTGGGCAAGGCAATGCGGTTTGGCGCGATGCTGTCAGTGTCCAACGATGAACGGATGGGGAAAATGAAATACTACCCCAAGAAAAAACAGTTGGCGCTGCATCTCGAAACCGGCACGCGTGATCTGTTTGGCGAAGTGGCCGAGGCCCGTTTCAACGCCATGGCTGCCGCCTTGGGCGCAGAAGAAGTGGCCGTGATCGGCCGTTAGAGCTCTACTTCGCCTTCGGGTTCCGGCAACGGTGTTTTCCGCCGAATGATGATGTCGCCATTCGGCAGAACTTCCGGTGGATGATAGGCGTCGATCTGATCCAGAAGATCGCTGAGATCTTCCAAGGCAGGCTCCATCTCTTCCATCAATCCGCGCATGAAAAGCCGCATGGCTTCCTGCATCAGATCCCGCCCCTCGGACGGTTCGTGGTTTTCAGCGATGGCGGGTCCGGCCAGACCGAGGCCGAGGAGAACAAGAAAAATACGCATGCAGTGAGACTATCACAAATCGAGGTCTACCGTGACCGGAAAGTGGTCGCTGGCCGTCAGAAGCGCGTCCCGCATCACGTCATCCTGCCAACATTCGGCATCATCGAAGGGGTGCCAGATCCGCCAATTGCGGGCCTTCGCGCGAAGCCCGGGCGAGACCATCACATAGTCCAGAAGCGTCGACATCCAGCGGCGATCTTCCGACATCCAGAACCGGGCCGAAGCTGGCATCGCGCCGAGCGTGCGAGAGATCACCATGTCGGCATGGCGGTCGTAGAGCTGCGGCGCACCGGGTGCGCCAATCACGATTTCAACGCCAGAGCGACCGAACAGCTTTTCATATTCGTCGAGCCCGGGGCCATCGTTGAAATCGCCCAAGACGACAAGATCTTCACCCGCTTCAAGGTGCGCTTCGACCCGTTGGCGCAGCCAGATGCATTGGGCGAGTTGCTTGCGCCGGTTTTCAATCGCGATGCGCATGGCATCAGCCGACGACGTGGCGCCATGCGGCGCTTTGGACTTGGCATGGACACCGATCAGACGAAGCCGCTGACCGGAGGCCGTTTCCACGGCGAGTTCCAAGGGCGGCTTGGACCAGCGCACGGTCTCGGGCGCGGCATCCACGTCAAGGTCGATCTGAAAGCTTTGATCGAAGGCCGGGTCGCCCACCGGGTCATGCCGCGCCGTCAGGACATCCGGGTCATAGAGGAATGCGATTTCCTGCTGGGTCTGATTGATGAACCCCATCAGCGCGCGGCGCTGTCGGAGGCCGTACTGTGCGGCAAACGCTTCCAAAGCATCCGTGCCGGACCGTCGCTTGTGGGCATCCGGCGCCTCGATGATCATGATGCCATCGGCGTCGAGCGCGCTCATGACCCGACCGATTGCGGCCAGCTGCTGACGGCGGGTCACGTTGTGGCGGCGTGACCAGCGGTCGTCTTCCATGATGTTGGCGGCATCGTCGAACAGTTCGGTGAACCATTCGACGTTGTATGTGGCCAGCCGGATCATGCCGCCTTGGCCGAGATGGCTTCCCAAGCGCGGTTGATGGCCACGAGACGCTTTTCGGCCATGCGGATCGCTTCTTCCGGCAGGCCACGCGCCATCATCTTGTCCGGATGGCTTTCACGCACCAAGGCGCGCCAAGCGGTTCGGACCTGATCAAGCGGCATCTCTGGCGTGACGCCAAGGACAGCATAGGGGTCCGGTTCAGCGTCAGGCACGAACCGTGTGCGCACGGCACGGAACTGCCGTTCGCTCAGCCCGAAGATTTCGGCCACATGTTCCAGGAAGTCGTCTTCGAGATCGTGGTAGGTGCCGTCGGCCACGGCGATGTGGAAGAGCCCTTCCAAAAGATCGCAGAGCATGCCGTCCGTGCCCTGGAACATGCGCGCGATCTTTCGGGCATAGTCGTCGAACCCGGCCACATCCTGCCGCGCAAGGTTGTAAAGCCGCGCAGCCGCGGCTTCGTCTTCTGGCGGGATATGGAAAACCTCGCGGAAGGCCGCGACCTCGTCCCGTGTGACACGTCCGTCTGCCTTGGCCATCTTTGCCCCAAGCCCGATCACCGCAATGGTGAAGGCAACCGACCGTTCAGGCGGCGTCCGGAGCATCTCGAACACTTCCGAAAGGCTGCCGCCTGACGCAAGGTGCGAGAGGGCTTCGGTGATGCGGGTCCAGACTGACATGGGCGGCAGACTAAGGCTTAGGTCAGCAGCAGGCCAGCCCCGCTGCACCGCAGAATTGCCGCAGCCGCTGGACTTCGCTTCAGGTCAGGGATTTCATCATGAAGATGAGGTCGATTTCGCGGTCAAACTTGAAACCGACCTTTGGCAGACGCGCGGTTTCTGCAAAGCCAAAACGGCGGAAGAAATCGGGCGCATCCACGTTTTCGCCGCTGACCCCTACAATCAGACGCGTGACGCCCCGCGCAGCCGCATTTTCTTCCAGTGCGGCCAGTAATTGCCGCCCGATCCCGGTCTCGCGCACTTCCGGAGCCACGTAGACGGTGACTTCCTCGGTGTGAACATACCCAGGACCAGCACGAAACGGGGCTGATATGGCAAAGCCCCGCACGCCGCTGTCATTCTCGGCGACCAAGGCGCAGGCGGCGGTCTCGATCAGGGACTGCGTGCCCGGAAGGGTCTTTTCCTCGGTCGTGAAGGTCGCCGTCGTCAGCCGAATGATCGGGTTCCAGATGGCCATGATGCCAGACGCATCGCTCAGATTGGCTGCGCGCACCTTCATGCGAGAATACGGTTGCCGTCGGGCGTGCGGATCGTGGCGATCAGACGCTTTTCGGGACCCTTCCGAATGGAGACTGTCTTGATCTGGCGCAGCGACGGAAATGCGGCCTCCAGCTCGTCCGCCTTGGGGTGGAACACGTCCAGACGGATCAGGCGCAGGTCCAGATCGGGCAAACGCTTCGCCGGGTGCTGATCGCTTTCCCATTCCAGAAGCGCGGGCGCGGCATCATCGAAGGGCAAACGCCCGAATTCCGAGACCGCCATACGCCAGTTGAGATCACCCCGCGTTGCCGAGACCGGCGTGCCGGAGCCCGGCGGTGCTTCGGCCAGCGCGGCGTCCAGATCATCGGTCTGCGCGGCCCAGTTCATCAGCCGAGGCGCGCCATCATATGTATCGAGGTTGAACCAGCGGCGGTGCTGCGGCTTTGGCGCTTCGGGATCGACTGCAATGACTTCCAGATAGCTGTCGCCAAGGCCCAGAAGACGGTTATGCGTGCCCATCAGGGCATGGCGTCCGCCGGGCGACATCTGCACACCCAGCACGGCCTCGACATATGCTGCGCCTTCCTGCAGCGTCCGGGCGACCACCACGAGGTGGTCCAGTGCCATCTCAAATCTCATGCATCCTTTGAGCCGATGGCGCAAACATATGCAAGATTCGAGTTGTCAGTTGACGTTAGGTCCGGGCCTCGCGGATCAGCTGCAAGATGTCCGCTGCTGCGCCCGGAATGTTCGTCCCTGGCCCAAAGATCGCCTTAACCCCTTTAGATTTAAGAAAATCGTAGTCCTGCTGCGGAATCACGCCGCCGCAGATCACGATAATATCGCCGGCGTCTTTCTGCCGAAGCGCTTCGATCAGCTTGGGCGCGAGTGTCTTATGACCAGCCGCCTGGCTGGAAATCCCGACCACGTGCACGTCGTTGTCGATGGCATCATCGGCGGCTTCTTCGGGGGTCTGGAACAAGGGACCAACGTCCACATCGAACCCGATATCGGCAAAGGCCGTGGCGATGACCTTGGCGCCGCGATCGTGCCCGTCTTGCCCCATCTTGACGACCAGCATGCGGGGACGTCGCCCTTCCTCTTCGGCAAAGGCTTCGACGTCCTTCTGGATCTGCTGGAAGCCCTCATCGCCCTCGTAGGCCGCGCCATAGACACCGGCCAATGTCTTCACCTCGGCGCGGTGGCGGCCGAATACCTTTTCCATTGCCATGCTGATCTCTCCGACTGTGGCGCGGGCGCGTGCTGCTTCGACGGCGGCGGCCAGCAGGTTTCCATACCCCCGGGCGGCTTCTTCCAGCGCGGTCAGGGCAGCGTCGCATGCCGCCTGATCCCTGCCCGCGCGGGTGGCCTCGATCCGGGCGACCTGTGCATCGCGCACCTTGTCATTGTCGATATCGAGGATATCGATCGGGTCTTCCTTGTCCTTGCGGTACTTGTTGACGCCGACGATGACCTCTTCCCCACGGTCGATCATGGCCTGACGGCGCGCCGCGGTTTCCTCGATGCGAAGCTTGGGCATGCCGCTGGCCACGGCCTTGGTCATGCCGCCCATCTCTTCGACCTCTTCCATCAGGGCCCAGGCGGCCTCGGCCAGATCAGCGGTCAGCTTCTCGACATAGTAGGACCCAGCCAGCGGATCGACCACGTTGGTCACGCCGGTTTCTTCCTGCAGGATCAGCTGCGTGTTCCGTGCGATCCGGGCCGAGAAATCGGTCGGCAAAGCGATGGCTTCATCCAGAGCATTGGTGTGCAGCGACTGCGTGCCGCCCAGAACCGCGCTCATCGCCTCATAGGCCGTGCGCACAACGTTGTTGTAGGGGTCCTGTTCCTGCAGGCTCACCCCGCTTGTCTGGCAATGCGTGCGGAGCATCTTGGATCGGTCAGAGGCCCCGAACTCGTCCATGATCCGGGACCAGAGAAGCCGCGCAGCGCGCAGCTTGGCCGCTTCCATGAAGAAATTCATGCCAATCGCGAAGAAAAAGCTCAACCGCCCGGCAAACTTATCCACGTCCATCCCACGCGCGATCGCGGCACGTACATACTCGCGCCCATCGGCCAGTGTAAACGCCAGTTCCT
>CAZMKY010000566.1:0-5031 GCA_964566835.1 uncultured Rhodobacterales bacterium | reverse complement strand
ACGGCTACATTAACCCTGCCGATGTCACCATGGCGATGGCCAAAGGCGCCCGCCAACGCGGCGTTCTGATTGAACGGAAATGGCAGGTCGACAGCTATACCTGGACAGGCAACCACTGGGACGTGACCGTCACGAAGATGGTCGAGAAGGGCGGCAACCTGATCCCTTCCGACGAACAGATGGTGATCCACGCCGAACATGTCGTGACGGCGACGGGCAACCACGCCCAACGAACGGCCGCGCTTCTGGGGATCAAGATCCCGGCCATCCCGGTTGAGCACCAGTACATCGTGACAGAGCCAGACCCGGCCTTGGTCGAATGGCGCAAGAACAACCCCGAACACCCGGTTCTCAGGGACGCGGATGCGAAATGGTATGTCCGCGAAGAACGCGGCGGCTGGATCCTCGGACCATACGAATACGGCGCCCCGGCACGCTTCAGCTACGGCGTGCCCGACAGCTTCCGTGCCGATCTCTTCCCGCTCGATCTCGAACGGATCGAAGAAGAATACATGTCCATGATTCACCGCATTCCGTCCTCGGAAACGGTGGGCCTGAAAGATGATTTCAACGGACCGATCTGCTACACACCCGACGGCAACCCGCTTCTGGGCCCGGCACCCGGTCTTAGGAACATGTGGCTGGCCGAAGGCTTCTCCTTCGGGATCACCGCCGCGGGCGGGACGGGCCACTACCTGGCCCAGCTCATGGTCGAAGGCGAAGCCGAGATCGACATGGCCAGCCTCGACCCCAAGCGCTACGGCCCTTGGATGACAACGGAATACGCCGAGAAGAAGAACGAGGAATGCTATTCCCACGTCTATATCCTGCACCACCCGGACGAAGAACGCGAAGCCGCGCGCCCGCTGAAAACCGCACCGGCCTATGATCGCCAAAAGGCCGAAGGGGCGCAGTTCGGGCAAGTGAACGGGTGGGAACGCCCGAATTACTACGGACCCAAAGATGCGCCTTCCAGCTTTGACCACGACGCCCGGTCTTTCCGCCGGGGCGGCTGGTGGCAATACGCCCACGACGAAGCGAAGGCGATACGCGAGGATGTCGGCCTTATCGACGCAACGGCCTTTGCCAAGCACACGGTCAAAGGCCCCGGCGCCACGGCGTTTCTGGATTGGTTCACAACCAACAAGCTGCCCCGCGTCGGGCGGATCAACCTGACCTACGCGCTGACCAGCGCCGGCACCACGCGCACGGAATACACCATCGTTCGCACCGGCGAAGACAGCTACTCCCTGATTTCGGCCGGTGCCTGGGCCGCCTATGACGGGGATTTCCTGCGCAAGGCCGCCGAGGACAAGATGGGCGAGTTTGGCTATATCGACATCGCCGAGACGACGGCACAGCGTGGCGTCTTTGCGATCGCAGGCCCGAAATCACGCGATGTGCTGAACGCGCTTGTCCGCGATGCCGATCCGGCAACCGCCCTGTCGAACAAGCGCTTCCCCTGGCTGTCGGGCCGCGAGATCGAGCTCGGGATGTGCCCGACCTACGCCATCCGCGTCGCCTATACAGGAGAGCTTGGGTGGGAACTGCATCACCCGATCGAGATGCAGAACTACCTCTGGGATCGCCTGATGGAAGCGGGCGAACCGCACGGCCTGAAGCTTGTCGGTGCCCGCGCGCAGAACTGGCTCCGTCAGGAAAAGTCCTATCGCGCCTTCGGCACAGAACTCGGGCGGGACGCAACACCGCTCGAAGCGGGGCTCAACCGCTTTGTCGATCTCTCGAAGGATTTCCACGGCAAGGCTGCGATGGAAGAAACTGGCATCCGCTCAATGTGCGTCACGCTTCTGATCGATGGCCCGGACGACGCCGACCCGTGGGGCCGCGAAGCGCTCTATGACGGCGACACCCGCGTCGGCCGGTTGACGTCAGGCGGCTACTCCGTCGCCTTTGGAAAATCCATCGGCATGGGCTACGTGCGCCCCGATCTGGCAACGCCGGGGCAGGTCCTTCAGGTGAAAATGCAGAACAAGCTCTGGACAGCCACAATCACCGAAGACAGCCCCTATGACCCGAAGAACGAGGTCATCCGCAAAGACGGCTAAAGTCTCATTTCAGCGATTGTTTGCCGGCCATTGTTGCGATTTGGGCGACAATGGCCGGTTGTCGTTAGGGTTTTGGCAACAAACTTGCTCCAATCTCCGGGATATCAGACGGTCCGGCGACAGATCCGCGGTTTGACCACCAACGCTCCCTAATTCGGTCACATTTCCTTCCTTGAGTGTGCCTCGGGTGAACGCGTGTGGCGCGAGAGGGAAGCGATATGACAGTCGTGACGAAAATTCAGGAAACCGAACAGGTCGACCGGCCAGGGGCGACGGGGCTTTGTGCTGACGCATCGCTCAGAACGCCGTTCGGACCGCGCCGGGTGGAATTTCTGCGCGAGGGCGATCTGATCGTCACGCGGGACAATGGGCTCCAGCCCATTCGCCTGATCTGGGCACGCACGGTCACGGCCGCTGAAATCGCTGCGGACCCGTCGCTTGCCCCCATTGTTCTGCGCCCCCGTGCCATCGGCCCGATGATGCCACAGCGTTCGCTGTCGGTCGGCGCCGGTCATCGTCTGCTGATCCCCGGATGGCGTCTTTTGGATGTCCCCGACACCGAAAGCAGCCTTGTCCCAGCACGTGACATTGCAGGCCTGAACGATTCCAGCTTCATCGATCGCTCGCCCGATGTTGTGACCTACTACAACGTGGTCTTCGACGAACATCAGGTCGTCACCGCCAATGGCCTACCGGTTGAAAGCTTCCTGCCCAGCCCCGAGACGGTCGAGATGATTGATCGCAAAGTGCGCCAGCGGCTGAAAGGCAAGTTTCCGGATCTGGGCCCGCGCTTCCGCGACTATCCGGCCCCGCGCTATACCTTGCGTGAACGCGTCAGCTACAACCCCGATTTCGCCTGATCAGAATCGGCTTGGTGACAGCGCCCTGACGGCATCGCCGTCCAGTTCCGGCTGTCTGCCGTTGACCAGATCGGCGACCAATCGCCCTGCCGCGGGCGATGTCTGCACGCCGTACCCGCCTTGGCCTGCAACCCAGACGAAATCCGGCACCACAGGATCGCGCCCCAGCACCAAGGCCCGATCAGGCGCAAACGTGCGAAGCCCCGCCCACGTCGTCAAAAGGCGCTGAACAGGCTCCGTGACCCGCGCTTCATAGCGGGCCAGTCCCTCCGCGATCACCATGTCATCGGCCCAGGCATCCATCGGTGCGACCGGGTCTTCCTCCGCCGGCGACACCAGAAGCGCGCCAGCATCCGGCTTGGCATACCACGTCTCGCCCGGACCAAAGATCATCGGCCACGCCGTCACATCTTGGCCCCCCGGCGCAGGCAGCCGCGCCATGGATCTGCGGAAAGGCTGCAGCCCGACAGGCGCAACCCCGGCAAGCCTGGCAATGTCATCCGCCCAGGCCCCGCCTGCGTTGACCAGCGTTCTGGCCTCATGGGTCTCATCCCCCACACGCACCTGCCACCCCCCGCCGATCCGGGCGATCTCGCCCACCTGCGACAGCGTCCGCACCGTCCCGCCATTCGCCCGAATGGTCCTGGCATAGCCTTGCATCAACTGATCGACATCGACATCCATCGCGGCGCTCTCGTATCCGGCGAAGGTGATCTTCTCCGACAGGATGGGCACCATGGCGCGCGCCTCGTTGCTGCTGACCTCTTCAAGCCCCATATCAGCCAGATCCGCGGCAAAGCTTTCTTTCTCGTCCGCCAGCCCGACCATCAGGAACCCGCGCGGGGACAAGACGCCAGCGGCCTCGTGATAGGCCCGCGACGCGCGGTTCAGCGCGCGGACCGGGGCGCTGCCATAAGCTTCTTCGAACAAGGCGGCCGAGCGGCCGGAGGCATGGTAGCCAAGCGCGGCCTCCCCCTCCAACACGGTGACGGTCGCATCTTCCGACAGCGCCGCAGCCGCAGACAGGCCGGCGACCCCGCCACCGATCACCAATATGTCGGTCATGCTTCCTCAAGCCGGTCCGTGGCCGGGGGCGGTGTCTGTGACAGCGCCGTGATCTCGGCATAAAGCGCCGGAGCCATCTGGTAGGCCACAGCATCAAGCGAAGGCTGCAATTGCTGGACAGATTTCGCCGAGAGGATTGGTGAAGTAACGGCAGGATGCGCCGCCGCCCACGCACAGGCCAGCGTCGCAGGATGAACGCCCTCGCGCGCCGCGATCTCAGTCAGGCCCTTTGCCGCCTGATGCATCCAGCCCAGCCCATAGCGCGCCTTGTACTGGTCATTCTCGGTCAGTCGCCCGCCTTCCCCGCTGGCATATTTTCCCGTCAGAAGCCCGCCCCCCAGAGGCGAATAAGGCGCGACGGCTATGCCAAGATCCGCCGCCATCGGCAGGATCTCGACCTCCGCCTGCCGCTTCACAAGGTTGTACATGGGCTGAATGATATCGATCTTGATGCCGCGCTCCCGCGCCAGCCCGTCCGCCTTCACAACCTGCCACGCCGCAAAGTTGGAAACACCGATCGCCCGCGCCTTCCCCGTCGCCATCAGCGCCGCCAGACCGTCAAACGTCACCTCAAGAGGCGTCGTGTCGTCAAAGCGATGCAGGTAGAGAACATCGACATAATCGGTGTCCATCCGCGACAGGCTGGTCTCAAGGCTGGCCGTCAGGTTCTCCGGCGTCGAGGGCTGGTCATAGGCCGCCTTGGTGGCCACGACCACGTCGCTCCGCTCGGCCGCGATCAAGGACCCAAGAATGCGCTCGCTCTCCCCACCGGTATAAACATAAGCCGTATCGAAGAAGTTCAGACCTGCCCCCCGCGCCGCCGCATACATTTCGGCCGACGCCTTGGCATCCGCCTTGCCACCAAACTGCATCGTCCCGAAGGAGAACCGGCTCACCGACTGTCCGCTGTCACTCTTCAAAGTCATCTCGTCCTCCCATCAGTCTGCTTCAAATACTCCCGCCGGAGGCGGAAAAAGAAAAGGCCCGGAGCGTGCTCCGGGCCTCTCTGACTTCAATCGCGCCGGATCAGTTCGGGATTT
>CAZMKY010000565.1:0-3520 GCA_964566835.1 uncultured Rhodobacterales bacterium | reverse complement strand
GATTGCATTCACATAGACCAACCCAGCAAGGCATTCGGCGACGGCCTGCGTGATCGCTCCTGCCAGCGGGGCAGGGGCCGTGGCCCCGGACATGCCCGCGCTCAGCAGCAGGACGGGCATGCCACCGCGCACCTGCGCTTCCATCACCTGACAGCTTTCGGTCGCGAATTTCAGCGGCGGCACCACGAAGCAGTTCGAGTTCGAGATGAAGGGCCGCGCGCGATACGCGTCTTCCCCGCCCGCAATCGCATAGCAAAGATCAAGGCAGGGCTGGGCGTTGTCCGGCTCTGTCACCGAGGTGCCGATATGCTTGGTCGTGCCTGCAGTGCAGGCGTAGATCGTGTTCAGATCCAGTTCCAGATTATCCGTCAGGTCGCGGGCGACCATCGGGCGTTGCAGAAAGTGGATGTTGTCCAGCCTGTCGGCGATCCGGGCCGCATCGTAGAGATCCTGAAGCGTGCTTTCCCGGTATTCGCGCGTCTCGGGTTCAACCATGTGGACGGCTGCGCCGGCTGTGCCGTAGTGGACGCGTTGTCCCGAAAGTGTCAGGTCGTTCCGGCCATCGCGGCTGTGCAAGGTGATGTCGCGCGCGGCCTTGGCCAACATGTCCTCGACCAGCGCGCGCGGGTACCTGAGCCGCCCGTCATCGCCGAGAATGGCACCCGCCGCGGTCATCACTTCCACCCCGGAGGGTGGCGCATCTGCGAGGCCGATCTCTTCCAGGACTTTCAAGGCGGCTTCGTGGATATTTGCGACGTCGATATCGCTGAGCGGTGCGTATGTACCGCCGCTGAGGCCCGGGCGGACCGGACGGATATCTGCGGCCAAAGGCCGGGCACGTTCGGCCCGCCGGGCTGCGCGACCACCTTGTCTTCTGCTGATCTGGTTCATTTGGGCTCCTCCTCTATCCCGATCATGACTGGTTCTTGTCTGATCAGGTGGAGGGCCGCCCCCGCGCGGCACGCCCGCGCGCCGCACCGATGGTGCGTGCTATCAAGGCGATGCGTGAGCGTTCCCGTTTCATGAGATGAGCGTGGCTTCGGGCGGGCAGAGCGCTCTTGTCTGTTTGCGGCACCTTGGTCGGAAAACGACGCCTAGTTGCATCACGGGTGAATGCTAGGCCACCGCGCTTTTAAGAAGCGAGAGCAAGGTGTCGATCTCGGGGGCCGTGCGCGACGTGATCCGGTACCCCGAGAGCGCGATTGGCGCGAGATCCGGCAACCCCAGATCCGCACTGGCAATGCAAAGGGGCGGCACCACGGCAGCCTCTGGCATGACGGTCAGGGCCAGCCCGGCTTGGACGAAAGAGCGGACGCCAACAGGATGCGGGCTGAGATGCGAGACGTTGCCTGTGCGCCCAGCCTCATCAAGCGCGGCGAAAGCATAGTGCCGAAGATCCCGTCCATCCGTCAGGAAGGCCAGCGGCACCACATCGTCGGGCGACATCCGGAAACCGTCGCTCGACGTCCAGACCAGCGGATGCGAGTGGACGAAGGCGCGGGCCGGATGCCGCCCTTGGTCCATCATGAAGGCCACATCGATATCGCCCGCTTCGGCCATTGTCAGAAGCCGGTCACTTCGGTCGCATTGAATCTGGATCTGGATCTTTGGGCAAAGCGCCGCGAACTGGGATAAAACATCGGCGACGACGGACATGGCAAGCGTCACGGTCGTGCCAAGACGAATAATGTCTCGCGCATTCGATGTGCGTGCGGTCTCGACCGCCTGCTCGGTCATTGAAAGCATGCGTCGGGCGTAGATCAGGAAGGCCCGGCCTTCGGCCGTCAGTGTCGTCGCCTGTCCGCGACCGCGGCTGATCAAACGCCGCCCGACCTCGTCCTCCAACCGACGTATCTGCGCGCTGATTGCAGACTGCACGGTGTTGCGACGGTCGGCCACCAAGGTGAAGTTCTGAAGCTCGGCCACCAGAACGAAGGTTTTCAGCGAGGATGTGTCCATGAAAATCTGGATATCAGATTTCAAAAGCCGCAAAAGATTATTTCAGCGTTTTAGCCTCGCCTGATAGCCGCAATCTGACATTCGGACAGACGAGGCTGGCCCATGGAGCTTTCCCTGACATTCTACGTGGTCGCAGGCCTTGCCGTCTTGGTGACAGGACTGTCGAAAAGCGGCTTCGGTGGCGGCTTGGGCGTGATGGCCGTGCCGACCATGTCGCTTTTCGTGGCCCCGCAGTTCGCCGTCGCGGTCCTGATGCCGATTCTCTTGGCGATGGATGTTCTGATCGTCTGGCGTTACCGCAAAAGCTGGAGCGGGCGGGTCATTCTATCGCTCTTGCCCGGGGCTTTGGCCGGGCTGGCCTTGGGCGCAGTGTTCTTCGAATACATGGACGCCGATCTGATCAAGGTGGTGGTGGGCAGCCTCGCCCTGATTTTCGTGGCCGAATATCTTGTCCGGCAGCGCCAATCAGTGACGCGCGACGCCACCCGGTTCTGGGTGCCGTCCCTCTTGGGACTGACATCGGGCTTTGCCAGCTTCGTGGCCCATGCCGGCGGACCGCCGGTCAAGGGATATCTTCTGAAGCAGGGCTTGGACAAAACCACCTTTGTCGGCACCAACACGATCTTCTTTTTCACGATGAACGCGATCAAGACCGTGGCCTATGGCGCGTCCGGCACGATGGGCGCGGAAAGTTTCCGGGTCAGCCTTCTTTTGGTGCCAGCGCTGGTTCTGGGCCTATGGCTCGGCGCGCGGTTGCACCACCTGATCGACCAATCCGTCTTTGTGAAAGTCGTCTATGCTTTTCTGACGCTGACCGCGCTCAGATTGCTCTGGGACGGGCTGCCGGGCGTTCTGGGGGGTTAAGTTCCCGCTTTGAGATCCCATCGTCCTATGCAACTTTTTGAACGCTGCCCCCAATCCTTTGAGAGACCGGACGATGAACACGAAATTTTGCGAGATCTTCGGGATCACACATCCGGTTGTTTTGGCGCCGATGGCTGGCGTGGTCACAGACGCCTTGGTTGCGGCTGTCAGCAATGCAGGCGGTCTTGGATTGGCGCCGCTTTGGCATGTCAGCGCAGACGATCTCCGGGCGTCCGTGCGCAACATCAAGACGCTGACGGACAAACCCTTTGGCGTGAATCTGAACATGGATTTCCCCAGCATGGAACATCTCGACGCCTGCCTTGAAGAAGGGGTCGAGGTCATTTCCTTGTTCTGGCGTCAACCCGGCGCGTTCCTGGAGCATGCCCAATCGGGTGGCGCCAAGGTCATCTACAGCGCTGGCGACGCGGCTGACGCGAAGGCAGCGGTTGAGCTTGGGGCGGATGCGATCTGTGCGCAAGGCTGGGAAGCCGGCGGGCATGTGCGCGGAACGGTCGGCAGCATGGCCTTGGTCCCGGCCATCGTTGATGCGGTGGGCGATGTTCCCGTGGTCGCCGCCGGCGGGATCGCAGATGGACGCGGATTGGCCGCCGCGCTTGCGCTTGGGGCGGCGGGCGTGTGGGTCGGCACCAGATTTCTGGCAGCGTCCGAAGCGAACGTGCATCCCGATTACCTG
>CAZMKY010000564.1:0-11404 GCA_964566835.1 uncultured Rhodobacterales bacterium | reverse complement strand
GAGTTCCGCGAACTGGGCGTGGCAGCCGCGATGTCGAATTACCTGTTGCTGCTGCTCTTGGCCTTCACGTTGGGCATGTTCGCCTTCACCCGCTGGCAGGAAGCCCGCGCCAATCGCTTGAGAGCCGCCGCCGAGGAGGATGTCTGATGGACAACCCATACGACAAACAGAACCCGGCCTTCTATGCGCTGATTGCCGTTCTGGTTTTCATGTCGATTGGTCCAGTGCTTTTGATGTTCGTGAACAGCTTCAAGCTGGACGTGGACATCATCTCAGGCACCTCCGGCCTCTTGTTCCTGCCGACGATCCAGAACTATGAGACCGCGCTTTGTGACATCCTCTGGTATGAGCCCGAGCATCTTGATTTCTGTTCGCTCAAGTTTGGCGGTGCTTTCATCAATTCGCTGACCATCGCCCTGATCTCTACCGTGCTGACCTTGGTCATTGGCTGCATGGCCGCCTACGCACTGGTCCGGTTCCGCTTCATGGGGCGCGATACGGTATCGCTCACCACGCTAATGGTGCGCATGGTGCCACCTGCAGTTCTGCTTGTTCCGGTCTTCGGGCTTTGGAACAATGAATTCTGTTTGGACCGCGACGGTCTGATCGGTGGCGCAATTCGCGATACGTTCGGCGGGCGTGGCGATGTCTGTCTGGCCGGAACGCACACAGGCATCATCCTGATCTATGTGGCCATGAACCTGCCCTTCGTGATCTGGATCTTGCAAAGCTTCATCGTGCAGGTGCCAAGATCTTTGGAAGAAGCCGCCCGTGTCGATGGCGCCGGGCCGTTTCAGGTGTTCTTCCTGGTCGTCCTGCCCCTAATCAAGCCGGGCTTGGCGGCAGCGGCCATCTTTACCTTCCGGATCGCTTGGAACGAATACCTGCTGGCCTCGGCCTTGTCCGACCGGAACACCAAAACCGTGCCGATCCTCATCGTGAACAACATGAGCGAGTTCAACGTCGAATGGGGTGTCATCATGGCGACGGGTATGCTTCTGGCCATCCCGCCGATCATTTTCACCTTGTTCGCCTCGCGCCAGATTATCACCGGCATGACTGCCGGAGCGGTCAAGGGCTGATGGACTGGCTCTTCGCGCCAATCGACCCCTCGCGGGCACACGATGTCGGTTTTGCCGTTTCGTGGCACGCTCGTTCGATGGTTGTGGCGTGGGGCATTCTGGCACCGCTGGCTGTGTTGGTTGCGCGGTTCTTCAAGGTCCTGCCGCGTCAGGACTGGCCGCGGGAGTTGGACAGCCAAGTCTGGTGGCGGTCGCATTGGATGGGGCACAGCGTGGTTCTGGGCCTGACGATCTTTGGGCTGGCCCTGGTTTTGCCGACGGACTTTGGCCGCATGAGCCTGCACAATTGGCTGGGTTTCGTGCTTGTCGCGTTACTGGTCGTGCAAGTCGCTCTGGGCCTTTCGCGTGGGTCCAAAGGTGGCCCGACGGCGCCTGCGAAAGACGGCAGCCCGCGCGGCCATCACTATGACATGACGCCTTGGCGGCGGATGTTCGAAACTTCGCACAAGATGCTGGGCTATGTTGCCTTGGCCTTGGCGGTGATCGTCATGCTGACCGGGCTTTGGAAAGCGAACGCGCCTGTCTGGATGTGGCTAACGCTCACGCTTTGGTGGGGCGGGCTGGTTCTGGCCTTTTTCGAATTGCAGCGTCGTGGCATGGCTGTAGACACGTATCAGGCCATTTGGGGCGATGACCCGGCCCATCCGGGCAATCGGATGCCGGCGCCGGGATGGGGCGTGCGCCGCCCCGGCGACACAAGAGAGGAATTGGATCAAGATGTTCGGAGTGATCGAGGGAACCGGGTACGAGGTCATTGACCCTAGTTTTGAGGCCTGTCTGATCGGGCATGCACGGGTGGAGCGGCTCTATACCGGGGCGCGTTGGTCGGAAGGTCCCGTTTGGTTTGCAGCTGGCCGATATCTGCTGTGGTCCGACATTCCCAATAACCGCATCCTGCGTTTCGACGAAACCGATGGCTCTGTGTCGGAGTTTCGCGCGCCTTCCAATAACTCCAACGGACACACCGTCGACCGAGAGGGGCGGCTGGTCAGTTGCGAACATCTGAGCCGCCGCGTCACGCGGACAGAACACGACGGCAGCATCACCGTCATTGCGGACAACTTCGAGGGCAAGCGCCTGAATTCGCCAAACGATGTTGTGGTGAAATCGGACGGTTCGATCTGGTTCACGGACCCGAGCTACGGCATCCTGATGGACTATGAAGGTGAGCGTGCCGAGAGCGAGATCGGCGCCTGCCATGTCTACCGCGTTGATCCATCGGGCAACATCAGCATTGTCGCCGACGATTACTACAAGCCAAACGGTCTGGCCTTTTCGCCGGATGAACGCGCGCTTTACGTGGCCGACACTGGCGCGACGCATGATGCCGATGGCCCAAAGCATATTCGCCGCCACGCCGTCGCCGAAGATGGCACCCTGAGCGGTGGCGAAGTCTTTGCCACGTGCACGGAAGGTCTTTTCGATGGCTTCCGGTTTGACCGCGATGGACGGATTTGGACCTCGGCGGCGGATGGGGTGCATTGCCTCGATCAAAACGGCAGGTTGATCGGCAAGATCAAGATCCCGGAGCTTGTCGCAAACGTCTGCTTTGGCGGTGCAAAGCTGAACAGGCTGTTCATCTGCGGAACAACATCGCTTTATTCGGTATATCTGAGCGTCAACGGCGTCTCGCCGCTTGCGCAGGCCTGAAATGTTTACACGTGCCACCACCGGTCTGACACATGACGGCGCGTTGGCGATGCTCGAGGCAGCTGTCGCAGAGGCCGAGGCCATTGGGCAGCCGCAATGCATCGTCATCGTGGACGCAAGTGGTGAAACGTTGGCCGAGTTGCGCATGACCGGGGCCAAGTTCCTTAGCCGGAAAAGCGCCAAGGCCAAGGCGCGGACGGCGGCGTCCATAGGCGCACCAAGTGGCAATATTCCTGAAGAGGTTGGCCCTGCCATCGCAGCGGCGACAGGGGGCGACGTGACGCGATTGCAGGGCGGATTTCCGATTGTCGTGGATGGGGAATTGATTGGCGGCATCGGGGTGGGATCCGGCAGTCCAGAGCAGGATTGCCAAGTCGCGAAAGCAGCCCTGGCAGTTCTTCACAACTGAGACGGGCTTCAAATGGTCACTCGGCCAGCCGCAGCTCTGACCGCATCACCCGTCAGGTCAAAGCGGCAAGTTTCATGCGCTGGATCTTGCCAGAAGGCCCTTTTGGCAATTCGGCCATGAAGTGGATGCAGTCCGGCGATTTGAACTTGCCCAAACGTTCTTGGCAAAGTGCGATCAACGCGGCTTCCGAAAGGTCTGATCCGGGTTTGACGGCCACGGCCGCTTCAACGGTTTCACCATAGCTTTGACTCGGCCGTGCGAAAGCAGCCGCCTCAATGATGTCAGGCTGAGAATAAAGGACCTCGTCGATCTCGCGTGGGGCGATATTTTCACCACCCTTGATGATCAGTTCCTTCAACCGACCGGTGACAAAAACGTATCCGTCTTCGTCAATATGCCCGAGATCACCAGTCCGAAGCCATGCGTCCGCGAAAGTCTGATCCGTCGCTTCCGGGTTCTTCAGATACTCCAACATCACATTTGGACCGCGGACTGCAATTTCGCCTTCTTGGAATGGAAGGGCGGGGGAAAGGTCGGGTGCAAGAATGCGGACTTCATTTCCGTAAGCCCGACCGGGGGAGCCAATTTTCCGCACGCCGGGCGGCAGGGGATTGGACAAGATCTGTGCCGCCGTTTCGGTCAGACCCATAGTCTCGATGATGGGCACGTTGAAGCGATCTTCGAACGCTTGCTGCGTCTCTACGGCGAGTGCGGACGACGCTGAGCGCCCGAAGCGGAGCCGCGCAGAAGTTGTGGCGCTTGGGTTGGTTTGGCTGTGCAGCAAATGCGAGATAATCGTGGGCACGACCGAGAACCATGTCACTTCGGCCATGGCGGCCTGATCCCAGAAGCTGCTGGCCGAGAAGCGCGATGTCATCGCCAGTGATCCGCCGGAAACAAGGGCACCCATCACAGTCACGCAAAGCCCATTGATGTGGTAGATCGGAAGGACACAGAAGCCACGATCCGCAGGCGTCAGGTCATGTGCGACAGCCGTTGTCCAACCGCCAGCCAAAAGGCTCGCATGCGTATGAACCACGCCTTTGGGACGGCCTGTCGTTCCAGACGTGTACATCAGCAACGCGTGCTGCGAGGCGTCGAATTCGGGGATGTCGGCTTCGTTCACCAGATGGTCTGCGGTCAAAAGGTTCAGACGGTCGGGGGCGACTGCGCTAATCGCGTCCAATTGGCTGTCATGCACAAATGCAAAGCGTGCGTCGCTGTGGTCCAAGGCATAGCCAATAGCATCCGGACCGGCGGCCAGATTGATCATGGTCGCCCGAAAACCACCATAAAGAGCCGCGTAGAGCGCAACGACGCCTGAACGTCCGTTCGGATGGACAATGGCAAGACTTTCACCTTGCGCAAGGCCAAGCCCGATCAGCCCGCGCGCCGCTTTTCTCGCCTCGTCGCGCAGGGCACGCCAGGTCAGGCTTTGCCCCGTTTCCGGAAAGACGATTGCCACATCGCTGCTTTCAGCGCGCGCATCGAGCCAATCCTTGACGGTGCCTGCGGGCGGAGCCCCGCTGTCCAGGATCATTTTCCGGCATCCTTCCAATAGGCGTCGAAAATGTCTTCGACCGCCGGTTCGTTGGCTGGAATTTCACGAACGATTTTTGTCGTTTGCATGAAGTGACGCCAATGCAGGTTGGTATCGATCGAATTGCCGCCCCATGACCCGCAGCCCATCGACAGAGAAAACGGCATGCCGTTGGTGAAAGATCCGCCAGTTGCGAAGGTGTGCGCCTGATTGACGATGACCCGGCTTGTCGGAATGGCCGTTGCCAACGCCAACGCGCGGTCGTCGTGAGCCGTATGGATCCCCACCGAATGCCCCGCGCCCTGATGGAGCTGGATGTCCCGCGTGATGCGGACCGCGTCTTCAAAGTCCTTCGCGCGATAAACACTCAGCACTCGGCTTAGTTTTTCGCCCGAAAGTGGATGCGATGCGCCGATCCCGGAGGTCTCAACTGCCAGAAAAGAGGTATCCTCCGGAACCTCGCCAGTCAGGCCGAGAGCCGCAATCATCTTGTCTGCATCCTGTGCGATGGCGGATGGATTGAGATGCCCTTTGACCCAGAGGCTGGAAGTAACTTTTGTGTCGTCGCTTATCAGCGCGCCACCGACTCGGGCCATCTCAGCCGTGAAGGCTTCGTAGATTTCGTCAACGACGACCACTGCGTTTTCGGAAGAACAAGACGTGGCATTGTCGAATGTCTTTGATGCCTTGATCTTGTCGGCGGCTGCAGTCAGATCTGCGCTTTCATCGACAATCACTGCGACGTTTCCAGCCCCGACGGCAAGGGCAGGGGTGCCGGATGTATAGGCACGCCTGACGTTGTTCTGGCTGCCGGTCACGACGATCATGTCCGATATCTCAAGAAGGCGCTGTGTCTTCTCTTTCGAGCCGCGTCCGGGGACCATCTGGACAAGGTCCCGGTCAATGCCGATCTTGTCGAACTCAGCGTGGATATAACCGAGGAGCGCTTCGCACGTCGGGACACCCTTCGGGGACGGCGAGACGACTATGGCGTTTCCACATTTCAGGGCATTGATGATGTTATTCGCCGGAGTTGCGCCGGGATTGGTCGAGGGCACGACTGCCCCTATGACGCCGATCGGGCGGGCGATCTCGGTAATGCCCGTCTTTGGATCATCGCTAATGACGCCATAAGTCGGGACATTCTGAATGTCGCGCATCAGGCCCAGTGTCTTGCGATGGTTCTTGGTTATTTTGTCGGGCACGTTGCCCAGGCCGGTCGTCTCGACCGCAAGCTCTGCAAGATGTCTGTTGCGACCGGGTTCCATGATGGCCCAAGCGGCCGCCTCTGCGGCGCGATCGTATGCCGTCTGCGATCCTGTACGCTCAAAGTTGGCTTGCGCGGTGCGCGCACGCGCCACGATGGCTTCAACTTCAGCAACGGAATCGGTCGTATTCATGGAAGCTTTCCTGCTTTCAAAGGTGGCAGCGCCGGAGAAAACCCGGCGCTGCGCCATCGCTATCAGAGGCCGGACAAAAGCTCTTCGAGCGTTTCCTGGCGTGCGGCCCACATTTCCAGGACTTCGTCACGTGTCATGACATGCATTGGTGATCCGCCCGCCGCCATGCGGCTTTTGACGCGGCCATTTTCAAACATGGTCGGAACCGTTGCAGCCAGTTTGTCGATGATTGCCTGTGGCGTCCCTTTTGGCACCATCACACCGCGAAAGTTCACGCTGGCATTGTCGATGTCATAGCCTTGCTCTTTCATTGTCGGAACATCCGGCAGGAAGGCTTCGTTGCGTTCCAGATCGAAGACGCCAAGGATCTTGACGTTCCCGGCTTCCCGCGCGCGATACGCGTCTGACAGGTTGTTCACGCCGCCCAGAACTTCACCCGCAATCACAGCGCGCATGGCACCGGCGCCGCCTTGGTTGTTCGGGATGTAGGCCAGCTTGACGCCGGCGGCTTTCTCAAGCTGCAAAGCCGCGATGTGGTGCCCAACGAAAAGACCGGCGCCGGAGAACGTCAGGCCGCCCGGGTTGTCCTTTGCATAGGCAATGACATCGTCCATCGAGTTGAAGTCACTGTCCGCACCAACCACGAAAACGGCCGGATCTGCGCCCCAGTTCGCGATGGGTTCAAAGCTGTCGGCAGAATAAGATACGCCGCCTTCGATCGACTGCGCGATGAAGTGTGGAATGTTGTAGGCGCCAAGCGTGTAGCCGTCACTGTCGGCTTCGGACGCAAACCAGTTCCATCCCACACGACCGCCCGCGCCGGGGCGATTCACGATGGCAATAGGCATGCCAAGCGCGTCTTCGTTGCCGGCTGTCATGGTCACGATCCGAGCTTGGAAGTCCGTCGCACCGCCTGCGCCGTAGCTGACCATCAGCATGATCGGACGCTCGGGATAGTCGCCATGGCCATCCGATACCGCCGGACCAGCCATTGCGGCCAAGGCCACTGCGGCCCCTGCAATCCATTTTTTCATTCTTTCCTCCCTTGGGTTGGTTCTGCCGCGTTTGCGGTTCAGAAAAAGATCTCTCTTGGCGTGAATACGTTCAGCACTTCTGCAAAGAGACCGTACATGACCGCCATGAAACCGGCGGTAATCAGGATGCGCTTGATCCAGCTCCCAAGCGCGTTGTGCGGGGCAGGGTCATACAAGGACAGCAGGACAAACACTGCGATCGTCGTCGCGGTGTAAAAGCCCAGTCCCTTGGCCGCGACGAAGATGTAGATAAGCGCCACGATCAATCCCGGCAGCATCTTCATCATGGCGTCAGCGCTAATGCCGTTGCCAACTTTCGTTCGGCCCAAAATGGCTTTGCCAAAGGTCCAGATCGCGAGCACCGCAAAGACCGAAGAAATGAGGCGCGGAAAGACGAAGGCCGCCGCGGGTTCCTGCGTGAAGCTGATGTAGGTGACACTGATGCCGACGGCGGCAATGAGACCAGAGGCCAGGATGTGCTGAGTGCGCGGCAGTTCGGTCACGACAATGCCTCCTCTTTCGCGACGGCATCGTCCTTGGTGGTGTAGCGCCGGTGAGCGATCTCCATCCAAACTGAATAGCTGATCGAGGCGAGAACGATCAGGATCAGCAACCAGTTGAGCCAGCCAGTGAAGAAATATGTCGTGGTGCCCACGGTGGCATTGGCGATCATGCTGCCCTGAATGAAGTTCGCCTCGGCAATCGGGCCGAGGATAAGCCCCAATACCAAGGGCGCGGCTGAGAAGCCGAAGCGTTCCAGGAAATACATCGCAATCCCAAGTGTCGCCATCACGTAGACATCGCCCATGGAGTTCTGCACCGAGTAGCTGCCAAAGACGGCCAGCGCCAAAACTATGGCGGCCATGACCCCGTGCGGCACGCGTGCCACGCTTGCCGCGAGGCCCGCGATGTAAAGTCCGAAGACACACATCAGGATCTGTCCGATCAACATGGAGTCGATGAAGGTCCACGCCACGGCTGGATAATTCATGAAGAGATCCGGACCGGGGAAGATCCCGTGGATCAACAATCCACCCAAAAGGACCGCCGCTGTGGGCGAGCCCGGAATGGAGAGTGTCAACAGAGGGACGAGCGAAGGGCCGACCATCGCATTGTTCGCACTTTCCGCCGCGATCACACCTTCGCTGTGCCCGGTGCCAAACTTCTCGCTCTCCTTACTGAATTTCTTGGATTGGTCGTAGGCGACAAGACCCGCAATCTGCCCGCCCACGCCGGGAATGAGTCCGATGATCGATCCCGTAATTGTGCCAATGGTCAGGGCGGTCTTGCGCCGAATGACCTCGGCGAATGCTAGCCTGATTGGATGACGCTTTACGCTGATGACTTCAGCGTCATCATCAGTCCGTCCCTTTGTGAACATCGTGATGACTTGCGGAATGGCAAACAGGCCGATCAACGCGGGGATCACGTTGATGCCGCCGCTTACAGAGGGATGAAAGATAAAGCGCTGGGCGCCCATGATGTCGTCAAAACCAATGGTCGCGAGCCAGAGGCCGATGCACCCGGACAAAAGCCCCTTTACGACCGAACTGGAATCGAGCGTGCCGATCACGGTAACGCCTAGGATAGCCAGCCAGAACAGGTGCGATGGTCCGAAGGCAAGCGCCCATTGTGCGAGAACGGGGGTCAGGAAGATCAGTAGGAAGACCCCGAATATGCCCCCGACAGCTGACGCCAGAAACGAAAGCTGAAGCGCTTTTGCGCCATGGCCCTGCGTTGCCATTGTGTGCCCGTCGAGCGTCGTGGCGATATTGGCTGGCGCGCCGGGTATCTTCAGAAGGATGGCGCTGACCGCGCCACCTGCGACAGTCGATGTATACGCGGCACCCAGCAGGATCAGCCCTTGTTGCGGCTCCAGTTGAAAGGTGAACGGGATCAGGAGCGCAACGGCCATGGTCGGTGAGAGACCGGGCGTGGCGCCAAGGATCAATCCGCCGATCGTCCCCAGCAGGAGCAGCCCGAAATTGATCGGCGTGAACACGTCGCCCATGTAGAACAGAAAATCCATGCCGCCTTTTGCCTCCCAAACTCAGGCTTGACCGAGAAGGCTACGGCATGAAAATAGTTTTGCAAATGTTTTCATAAATCGTCGAGTTGGACCGGATATATGTCTGATAAAAATGGAAAAAAGGCGGATATTCTGGCCGTGGCGAAGTCTGCTGGCGTGTCCGCTTCGACGGTTTCTCGGTACTTCAATCACCCCGAACTGCTGAAACCCAATACGCGAAAGAAGATCGACAGAGCGGTGCGCCGGACGGGTTATATCCGTAACCGCGCGGCGCAGACGATTCACGGAATTCGCTCGGGTACGATTGGCGTCATGGTCCCGACTTTGGACCACGCCATCTTTGCCGAAGTGGTGCAGGCCTTTTCGGACACGGTCGGCGAACAAGGCTTTACGATCCTTTTGGCATCGCACGGATATGACCTGCAGCGCGAGTACGAGATCCTGCGCAAGTTCCTGGAACATCGGGTTGACGGCGTTGTTCTGACCGGGCTCGACCACGACGACGCAGTTTTTCAGCTTCTGGACCGACAAGAGGTGCCGACCGTCCTCATGTGGAATTATTCGGCGACCTCGCGATACCCCTCTATTGGTGCCGACAACGAACTTGCAGGACGGATCATTGCAGAACACGTGCTGTCACTTGGGCACCGCGACATCGCGTGCATGTTCCCGCCGACACTTGGCAACGACAGGGCGTTGGCACGTCGCGAGACGGTCGTTGACACGCTGCGCGATGCGGGTGTCGTGGTTCCGGAAGCGTGGATGTTGGAGACGGTCTACAGCATCTCCGTTGCCAAATCCGACGCTGCGCAATTGTTTGATGCCGATCGCCGTCCGACAGCCCTGATTTGTGGCAATGACATTCTGGCCACCGGCGCCCTTTATGGGGCAGCTGCATCGGGTCTGAGCGTGCCGCAGGACGTCTCGGTCGTGGGCATAGGCGATTTCAAGGGCGCTGCGGATATCGAACCTGCACTGACAACCGTCAGGCTTCCTGCGCGTCGGATCGGGCAGGAGGCTGGTCAAGCGCTTGCCGCTACCATTATCGACCCAGAGCAGACGGCGGGTGGCAGCTTGCATTGCCGTCCGGAATTGATCGTCCGGCAGTCAAGTGCCACGCGCTATTGAGTGTCTTGTGACACGGGCAGGGGGCCCGAGTGTCGCCATGTCGGACACAGTCTTTTTCGCGTCAGCGCCTCGATCCGGCTAACGTGAGCGCTTTACCGCCGAAAGAACGACGGCGCTGCGCAAGGAACGGCTGAAAATCCAAATAGGGCAATGCGCAATCTCGGTCGCTCCCGTTTCCGCTAGATCAGATCTTGCAAAATCATGCCGAGATAGAAGCGGATTAGTGCGCTGATTTTAAAACATTAAATATCTCTCGAATGATCGCGTGAGCATGAATGCGCGCATTCCGGAAACCCAGTGTCGCTGATCCGGGACCAGTCCAAAATTTCGCCACATTCTGTCCGCAGGTCGACCGCAGTCGCGTCTCAATTGGGTCAAACTACGCCCATTTCTTGGCCGCGCCCAAACTGAGCTGACGGAGACCAGAACGACATGCCGCTGCCGACGCCCAACTATTCCCTCGACACCTCGATGACCTTCAATGGTGACCCGGATGACGTGATTGAAATCGATCGTTCCGATCTGCCTGATATGAACAACGCGACGATCGGACTGACCTTCTCGCTGGATCGCCTCTACGGCGAGATGGCGTTGGTCACGATGGATATGGGTGGCAATCAGGACGGCCATTTTCAGGTTCTGGTCGTTGATGGCGTCCTGAAGATCGAGCTGGAATATGATGGCACATCGAAGTGGTTGAAGGTTCCTGATCTGGTTCTGTCGGCCGACACTGATTACCATTTGGCCGTGTCCTTCGGCAGTGCGGGCATGGCCGTCTACGTAGATGGCCAACTGGCGGCCGCAGAGCCGCTGATCACCGAGGGGCTGTCCGGAAACGATGAAGCCATGCTGATTGGCGGAACGCGGGCGTGGCGTGACTCTGCCGAACAGGATGCGCACTCTGTCATGCACGGCACGATATCTGACGTTTCCGTATTTGGCTGGGCGCTTTCGGAAACGAAGGTCGCGGAGCTTGCGGGCGTCGCGTCGACGGACCGGGCGCTGGCGCTGGATGATCTGGCGCCCGTGCTGGAGCAGGTGCACCACGGGTCGGACTGGCTGATGGAGACGGCCATGTCCTACGGCGTCGAGCATCACGGGTCCGCGTTGATGGCGTTAAACCTGATCGAAG
>CAZMKY010000563.1:0-7095 GCA_964566835.1 uncultured Rhodobacterales bacterium | reverse complement strand
GAATTCAAGCCCTTCGGTGTTGAATTGACCTTCGTTCCACGCGTCATTGATGCCCACCGCATCAACCTTGAACTGAACGCAGCCGTTTCGGGCATCGACCCGGAGATCACGATCCAGAATGGCGGCTTTGCCGTCAACGCCTTCAGCCGCCGCGCCACGTCGACCACGGTCGAGATGGGCGATGGTGAAAGCTTTGCGATCGCCGGTCTTCTGGAAGATGACTTCAACGATGTTGCAAGCCAGGTCCCTTGGCTGGGTGATATTCCGGTTCTGGGTTCGCTCTTCCGTTCGGCCGCTTATCAGCGCGACCAGTCGGAACTGGTGATCATCATCACCCCGCACCTTGTCACGCCGACACGGGGCGAGGCACTTGCACTGCCGACGGATCGGATCAAGCCACCCACTGAAAGTGAGCTGTTCCTCCTCGGTCGCACGATCTCGGGCGGTGATGCCGCTGCCGGACCTGCCGCGGAAGTGGCTCGGCAGGACTTCTCCGGTTCCTACGGCTACGTGATGGAGTGAGAGCAATGACCATCAAGATCAAAACACTTCTTGTCGGCGCCAGCGCCATGGCCCTCACGGCCTGCGGTGACGCCCCGGTCTTCAACTCCTGGAACCAGGAAGCGGGTGCATTCATCGACGAAGGCGGCTTCGGCAATGCCACGATGAACAACACGCTGATCCAGAACGGTGACCTGACCCTGCTGGCGAACCTGAACCAGCGCTTCCAATCGGAAGTTCCGGCGACGATCACGTTCGAGTTCGACAAGGCGACGCTGGACGACAACGCCCGCGCCATCCTTCGCGAACAGGCCAACTGGATCAAGCAGTTCCCGGAAATCAGCTTCTCGGTCTATGGCCACACGGACCTCGTCGGTTCCAACGCTTATAACGAGCGTCTGGGTCGCCGCCGTGCACAGGCCGCGGTGAACTACCTGGTCAGCCAGGGCATCTCGCGCTCGCGCCTGAAGGCACTGGTCTCGCTGGGTGAAACGCAGCCTGTCGTCAACACGGCAGACCGCGAACGCCGCAACCGCCGGACGGTTACGGAAGTGTCGGGTGTGGTGCGCAACCACCCCGCAGTCCTGAACGGCAAATACGCTCAGGTCATCTTCCGGGAATATGTCCGCAGCGCGGTGCCTGACACGGCTGTCACCGGTTCGCCTCTGGGTTCGACCGGCAGCGTCGGCGGCTAAAACGCCAAAAAATACCAGTCAACAGACTGTTGAAGGGGCGGCCACGGGGCCGCCCCTTTCATTTAAATCGTCGCTCATTTCCGAACTATTACGATTTTTTAGCCTCAATGTCGCCAATATTGGCCGTCACTTTTACTGGCATGGGGGACGTACGTCGAGAATCGCGTGATGTCCCGGGTGCCGGAATTTCCGGCAATATAAGGACGTTGACGCATGACGAGCACCGCAGCGGCACAGGCTGAACCCGCACCAATCGTGGCCTGCACGATTAGCAGGGACGTGCAGAACTTTGATCTGCTGATTGAAGACATGGAAGCCGAATGCGGCGAAAACTGGGGTGACCTCGGTTTCGACGACGCGGCAATCTTCCTCAAGCAACCGGAAGCCGATCATCTTGAATTCATTGCCATCGCGATGGATCAGGAGGACGAGGCCGATATCTCCAACATTGTGGCCTTGATCCAGCAGGCCAAGGCGCGCGACGTTCGTGCCCTTGTCATCGCGGAAGAGGTCAGCCCGATCGCGCTGCACCAGCTCCTGAAAGTTGGCGCCGAAGAATTTGTCCCCTACCCGCTTCCTGACGGCGCGCTGCATGACGCGATTGACCGCATGCGCGAAAAGGCCGCCCGCAGCCACATCACGCAGGACGATGCCCCCAAGATCAAGGCGACCGGTGACCGCGACGGTGTTCTCCTGCCGGTCCAAGGTCTGGCAGGCGGCACGGGTGCCACCAATTTCGCCGTGAACCTCGCTTGGGAACTGGCCAACCTGGAAGACGACGATGATGTTCGCGTCTGCATTCTGGACCTCGACCTGCAATATGGTTCGGTGTCGACCTACCTGGACCTGCCTCGTCGCGAAGCTGTGTTCGAGCTTCTGCAGGACACCTCGATGGTGGATCAGGACAGCTTCTTGCAGGCACTTCTGACATACAACGACAAGCTGCATGTCATGACGGCGCCGTCCGAACTGATCCCGCTGGACATTGTCGGCCCCGAAGAGATCGAGAAGATAATCGAGATCGCGCGCACGAACTTCGACTATGTCGTCATCGACATGCCGTCGTCGGTCGTGATGTGGACGGAAACCATTCTGAACGCTGCGCATGTCTTCTTCGCGACCTGCGAACTCGACATGCGATCTGCCCAGAACACGCTCCGCATGATCCGCGCACTGAAAGGCGAAGGCCTGCCCTTCCAGAAGTTGCGCTACGTGCTGAACCGTGCGCCGGGCTTCACCGACCTCAGCGGCAAGAGCCGCGTAAAACGGATGGCCGAAAGCCTCGACATCAAGATCGAAGTCCTGATGCCCGATGGCGGTAAGCAGGTCGTCCAGTCGAACGATCACGGGATGCCTCTGGCCGATACCGCAGCAAAGAACCCGCTGCGCAAGGAAATCCAGAAGCTCGCGGAATCCATCCACGAAACCAACCTTTCTGTCGCTGAAAGCGCCTGAGACCACTAGGGGGAGACCGGGACCGTGTTTTCGAAATACAAAAAGCCAGGTCAGGACAAGTCAGATGCAGCCGCAACGCCACCGGCCCAGAAGGCCGGCGGGCAGCCCGATCTGACCGAGATTCGAGGCGGCCAGGCCGACGCGCCGAAGGCCACGCAACAGGCTGTTGCCAAACGCAAAAATCCATCCCAGTTGCGCCCTGCACAGGTTGCGCCCGTGGACAAGGAGAAAAAGCGGAAGGAACGTCTGGGCGAGATCAAGCTGGAGCTGCACAAGCGCCTGCTGGACAACCTGAACCTCGCCGCGCTCGACACGGCCACGGAATCCGATCTGCGCGCGGAAATCGTCTCGATCTCTGGCGAAGCGCTCGACGAAATGGGCGTCGTTCTGAACCGCGAAGAGCGTTCGACCCTGAATCAGGATCTTTACGACGAAGTGACGGGCCTTGGCCCGCTTGAACCGCTTCTGAAAGACGACACCGTCAACGATATTCTCGTCAACGGCCCGCAGCAGGTCTTCGTTGAACGCGATGGCCGGTTGGAACTGACCGACACGGCTTTCAAGGATGAACGCCACCTTCTCCGGATCATCGACAAGATCGTGTCGGCCGTCGGCCGCCGCGTCGATGAATCGAACCCGTATGTTGACGCCCGTCTTGCCGACGGATCGCGTTTCAACGCGATGGTGCCGCCGATTGCCGTTGACGGCTCTCTCGTCTCCATTCGTAAGTTCAAGAAGGAAAAGCTGTCGGTCGATGACCTCGTCAACTTCGGCGCCTTCACCGAAGAAATGGCCGCCTACCTGCAAGCCGCCGTTGCGACACGCCTGAACGTCATCGTCTCCGGCGGTACGGGTTCGGGTAAGACGACCACGCTCAACGCACTCTCGTCCTTCATCGACAACGATGAACGGATCCTGACGATCGAGGATACGGCAGAACTTCAGCTGCAGCAGACCCACGTCGGTCGCATGGAAAGCCGCCCGCCGAACGTCGAAGGCAAAGGTGCCGTCACGCAGCGCGACTGTCTTAGAAACGCGCTCCGGATGCGTCCTGACCGCATCATCGTGGGTGAGACGCGTGGCGAAGAAGTCATCGACATGCTTCAGGCCATGAACACCGGCCACGACGGTTCAATGACAACGATCCACGCCAACAGCGCCCGCGACGGCGTCAGCCGTCTGGAAAACATGATCGCTATGGCCGGCATCGAGATGCCGATCAAAGCCACACGCAGCCAGATCTCTTCGGCTGTGAACCTGATCGTGCAGGCCTCGCGTCTGCAGGATGGTTCGCGTCGCATGGTCTCGATCACGGAAGTCACGGGCATGGAAGGTGAAGTCATCTCCATGCAGGAGATCTTCCGCTACCAGCGTGTCGGCCTGACGCCGGACAACAAGATCATCGGGCACTTCACGGCCACGGGCGTGCGCTCTCACTTCTCGGAACGCTTCCGGATGTGGGGCTATGATTTGCCGGCCAATATCTTCGAACCCTTCGCTGCGGAGTAACGCAAAATGGTGATTTCCGCCGAACCGATTATCTATGGCCTGATCTTCCTGGCCGTTCTGGCGCTGGTCCAGGGTATCTACCTGACCGTCTTCGGAAAATCGATCAGCCTCAACAGCCGGGTCAACCGCCGGCTGGAGATGCTTGAGAAGGGCGCAGGCCGCGAACAGGTGCTGGAACAACTCCGCAAGGAGATGAGCCAGCACATGAAATCGAAGAGCATCCCGCTCTATGCGATTTTGGCCGAGAAGGCGCAGAAGGCGAACATCGCCTTTTCCCCGCAACAACTTGTCCTCGTCATGGGCATTCTCAGCGTGGTTGCCTATTTTGGCCTGTCCTTTGGCACGGGTGCCTCGTTTCCGGTTCGGATCGTGGTCGCGATCATCATGGGCGTGGGCGCGGTCTATGTCTGGGTCAACCGGACGGCGAAGAAACGCCTTTCCATGATCGAAGAGCAACTGCCGGACGCTGTTGAACTGATGGTCCGCTCCTTGCGTGTGGGTCACCCCTTCTCGTCCGCGCTGCAGATCGTCGCCAAGGAAGTGCCGGACCCGCTTGGTTCGGAAATGGGCGTGATCTCGGACGAAGCCGCCTATGGCCGCGACGTCGGCGAAGCATTGAAAGGCATGGCGGAACGCATGGATATGCAGGATTTGCGCTTCCTCGCCGTGGCCGTGACGATCCAGCAGACATCCGGTGGTAACCTTGCCGAGATCCTCGACGGTTTGGCCAAGGTGATCCGGGCGCGCTTCAAGCTGTTCCGCCGCGTGAAGGCGATCACGGCTGAAGCCAAGTGGTCGGGCATGTTCCTCAGCCTCTTCCCGATCGTGGCTCTGGTCATGATCAACGTCATCCAGCCGAACTACTATGACGACGTGCGCGAAACGGCGGCCTTCATCCCGGCCTGTCTGGTCGTGGCTGCCTTCCTCGTGGCGAACGTCTTCGTCATGCGCGCACTAGTGAACATCAAGGTCTGATCCCATGGAAAACGATGCATCGCTTCTGGCGAACACCAACGAATTTCTGACTGGCACCTTCGGTGAGTTCGGGCCTTTGATCCTTGTCGGCGTGCTTGGCATGCTGATGATCTTGCTCACGCTGCCTCTGCTTCTGCGGAAGAACAAGGATCCGCTCGACAAGCTGCGCGCTCAAGCCCGCGGCACGGCGGAGGAAAACGACGAGAGCAAGGCCAAGCGCCTTCGGGCCAGTGGCAACCGCAAAGACAAGCTGGAGAAATATTCCAGCTTCCTTGAGCCGCAGGATGAAGACGAATATTCCGCCGTCGCGCTGAAACTCTTGCAGGCAGGTTATCGCGGCAAGAACGCCGTGCGGACCTACCACTTCCTTCAGTTCGCCCTTGGTCTTGGCCTGCTTGGCCTTGGCGTCGTCTACGCAATCGTCCTTTCCGCCACGGGAGAGCCTTCGACCCAGGCTCTGATCCTGTCCGTGCTGATCCCGGGCGCAGCCGGCTACATGCTGCCCAAGTATTGGGTCACGCGTCGTCAGGCGTCACGGCAGGAAGAAATCACCAACGGTTTTCCCGACAGCCTCGATATGATGCTCGTTTGCGTGGAAGCCGGTCAGTCTCTTGATCAGTCGATCCTTCGCGTCAGCAAGGAAATCCGCGCTGGCTTCCCGGCCTTGGCAGACGAGTTCGAGATGGTCGCGCATGAACAAAAGGCCGGTAAGGACAAGATCCAGGTGCTGCGCGACATGTCCGAGCGCGCCGGTGTTCCCGACGTGCAAAGCTTCGTGACCGTTCTGATCCAATCCGCCAGCTTTGGTACCTCGATTGCGGAAGCGCTGCGCGTCTTCTCGTCCGAGATGCGCGACAAACGGGTCATGCGTGCCGAAGAGAAGGCAAACACCTTGCCGACCAAGATGACGCTTGCCACAATGATGCTGACGGTTCCGCCGCTTCTAATCATTCTGATCGGGCCGTCGGTTTACGAGATTGCGCAGACGCTGAGCAAAATTAACATCTGAGGGGCATGGTCCCACAAAAGATCAGGACAGCCGGATTTCTGGCAGGTGCGATTGCACTCTTGGCCGCTTGCGAACCCGCAGGCGGCCTTGGTGTGCCGACTGACCCCACTGTACCCGGCATTGATCCAAACGCCGAAGACGTCGACGGGCTGCTGGTCGGCCACCGCCTGATGGCCGTCGGCGAATACGAACTGGCGCTGAAAGCCTATCTCCGCTCGGCCTCGCAACGCGGCATGACGGTTGATACTCTGTCCGCCATCGGGTCGGCCAATCTGCAACTGGGCCGACTGGGGCAGGCCGAAAGCATCCTAAGGCGTGCCACCGAAGCGGATGAGACCTTTCCGCCTGCGTGGAACAATCTGGGCGTTGTTCTCATGGAAACCGGACGTTACGGCGAAGCCGCGCGTGTCTTCCAACTGGCCTTCGCGCTCGACAGCGGCCAAAGCGCGGAAATTCGCGAAAATCTGCGCTTGGCGCTCGCAAAATTGGAAAATCCTGCGTATTCTTCCGAAGCAGAAGGCAATTATCGCTTGGTGCGGCGCGGAAACGGGGTCTACGACCTTTTGTCCAGCCGCTGAGATCCGAAAACGGACCAACCGGGCGACCAAGAGCAGCTTATGAGGACACAGGCATATGCGACCGAAATTACTCGTGACACTCTGCCTCGGCAGTGCGCTGGCACTGTCCGCGTGCGGCCAAAGCAATGACAAGAACGTTGAAGAAGCACTGAAAAGCGTCAACGTCATTGATGAGAACAACCTCAATGAGGTCATGCTGACAGTCGCGGACCCGAACGAGGCGGTGGAGTACTTCCGCACGTCGCTGTCCAAGGAGCCGGACCGCTATGACTTCCAACGCGGCCTTGCCGTGTCGCTGGTCCGCGCAAAACGCGCAACCGAAGCGGTGCCTGCCTTTGAGAAGTTGATGAAGCACAAAGAGGCCACGAACGAG
>CAZMKY010000562.1:0-4361 GCA_964566835.1 uncultured Rhodobacterales bacterium | reverse complement strand
CCCTTGCGTCCTTGGATAACTGCTTGGCAGCCTCTTAGGTCATATATCTCGGAAGTTGAAGCGGCATGGCAGGGCCTGAAATGAAACAGGCCCCGCGTGGGGGCCTGTTTAATTGGTTCGCTCTGTTGCGGGCCTTACGACAGGCCCTTCCAGGGCACGAGGATCCGTTCGACCCAGCGCATCAGCATGTCGATGCCAAAGCCGATCACGCCGATCAGGATGATACCCATGATCACGATGTCGGTCAGCGTGAACTTGGACGCAACCATGATCATCATGCCCGCACCTTGACTTGCCGCGACCAGTTCTGCGGCAACAACCGTGCCCCAGCACACACCCATCGCAACGCGCGCACCGGTGAAGATTTCGGGCAGAGAGTTGGGGATGATGACATGACGCATGATCTGCCACTTGCTGGCGCCCAGCGAATAGGCCGCGTGAACCTTGGTGATGTTCACGCCGGACACGCCGGACCGGGCAGCAATGGCCATGATCCATAGTGCTGCAAGGAACAGCAGGATGATCTTGCCCGTCTCGCCGATGCCGAACCAGATGATCACAAGCGGGATCAGGGCCAGCGGCGGGACCGGACGCATGAATTCCACGATTGGGTCAAACCAACCCCGGAACCAGCCGTTCAGACCCATGGCATAGCCCAGCGGAATACCCAGAAGTGCACCGAAGAAGAAGCCGCCAATCACGCGGAACAGCGAATATCCAAGGTGCGTCCAAAGGGTGTAGCCGCGATAGCCTTCGCTGCTGATCTCCATGAAACGGCTGACCACCGATTCAGGCGGCGGCAGGTAGACCGGGTCCATCTGCAGACCCAACGGGGGCGTATAGCTGATCGCACCCTTGTCGGTCAGGGCAAAGCGACCATTGCTGTTCTGCACAGGCGCATCGCCGGAAATCGGTGCGCCATCAATCGCGACAACCCTCGCCCCGTCTGCACGTTTGGCGGTATCGTTCTTGTCGAACAGGATCGTCTTCGTGCGCGAGGCATTCATGGCCACGGCATCATTCAATGCAAAGCCATCACCCGCTTCGACTTCGAAGTCGGTCGCATCTTCACCAAAGTCGAAGACCCGGACAGTGACATCGGCGTCATCGGTGGCACCCGTGCTGTCTTCCAGCGTGTAGGTGAACGTGGTCTCGCCCACGAACGGGCCCGGTGCGTGCAGAAAGCCCGGCAACAGGCTCGATCCGGTGAAAGACCCCCAAAGAACGAAGATCGTAACGACCGAGACGATACTGGCCGACCGGTTCGACACAACGGCGCTTTCGTCGCCGAAGGTCACGGTCTTCAAGGATGTGAAATCGTTGGCTGTCTTCTCGATCAGGAACTTCACGACGAAGAAGGCGCCGACGAAGACGGCGATGTAGACGGCAAGGATCAACAAACCAGTCATTTAAGCGTCCTCCGAACGGCCCATGATTTCTTCTTCCATGTCCCAGATCATGCCGAGAATTTCTTCTCGTGTCGGGGCATAGTCGGGGTGCTTTTTGATGTCGCGCAGGTCCGCGTTCACACCAAGATCCGCGAACGGCAGACGGTATTCCTTGTGAATACGCCCCGGGCGCGGCGCCATGACCAGCAGGCGTTCCCCCAGAAGCAATGCTTCTTCGACCGAGTGCGTGATCAGAATGATCGTCTTGCCGGTCTCTTTCCAAAGCTTCAGCACAAGGCTTTGCATCTTTTCCCGCGTCAGCGCGTCCAGGGCGCCCAGCGGTTCATCCATCAGAATGACATCAGGGTCGTTGGCAAGGCAGCGGGCCAGCGCCACACGCTGCTGCATACCGCCGGACAATTCGTAGATTGCCTTTTCCTTGAAGTCGCCAAGGCCGACGATGTCCAGCAGATGGTCAACGTTCTCGGCATAATCGCCGGGCTGTTGCCCTTTCATGCGCGGGCCGAAGCTGACGTTGTCGCGCACGTTCATCCATTCGAACAACGCGCCCTGCTGAAAGACCATGCCGCGTTCTGCGTCCGGCCCTTTCACTTGGTGCCCGTTCAGCGTGACCTGCCCCTCGGTCGGAGCAAGAAAGCCCGCGACGATGTTCAGAAGGGTGGTCTTGCCGCATCCCGAAGGACCAAGCACACTCATCAGGTCACCGGGCTCGAGATGTAGCGAGACATTCTTGAGCGCTTGCACCGATGACCCGTTCGGCAAGTCGAACCGCATCGATATGTTTTCTATTCCCAAACCGCTCATGGCAGCCCCTTCTTTATAGAAACGCCGGGCAGGATTCGTCCTGCCCGGCGAATGAAAGCACGGAGATTACTGAGCTGCGCCCAGAGGTGCCGTGTTGACTGCGTTCTCGTAGGTGTCGAGCGCGCTGTCGATCGAACCAGCGTTCACGAAGACGTCTGCAACGCCCTTCATGAAGGTCTGTGCGTTGCCGCCCAGCCAAGCGCCGCTCAGCTGATCTTCGACCGTCGGGAAGGTGAAGGTCGAGATGGTGGCCATCGTCGCGTCTTCATCCATACCGGCGTCCTTGGCGATGACCGGAAGCATCTTGGCGTGGTTCGCCTCATCAGCCCACATGGCGTTGGCGTCGGCGGTCACTTTCAGGAACTTCGAGACCATTTCGCTGTTCTCAGCAACCCAGCCAGCCGGACCAGAGGTCACGTCAAACACCAGGATGCCCAGCTCGGTCTTTTCATCACCCGTCAGGAGGACGTTGCCGAACTCGACGGCACGGCGAAGTGCACCGCCCCAGCCGCAGAACATGTTGACGGCGCCCTGCTCCAAAGCGACAGCACCTTCAGCCGGTGCCATGTCGACGATGTCCATGGAAGCAACGTCCACACCGAAGTGGTCCATCTGCTTCAGGAAGCCATAGTGCGCAGCCGTACCGAGCGGAACAGCAACCTTCTTGCCTGCCAGTTCGCCAGCGTTCGACTTGTCGATTTCAAGCTCTTCAGCGACGACGCAGTTGTCGTTGTCAGCATAGCTCACAGCCACGTCGAGGATCTGAAGGTCCTGACCGGCCGAGGTTGCAACCACGAACGGCGGAACGCCCTGGCTGACCGACAGCTGAACGTCGCCCGACGCCATGGCAGCCGACATTGCGGTGCCGGTGTCGAAGCTGACCCAGTTGATCTTGGCGCCAAGCGCCTCTTCGTACATGCCTTCGACTTTTGCGAACTGGAACGGCATCGGCCATTCGAGGAAGTAGGCAACGGTGATTTCTTCGTGGCCACCAGCAGTCGCCGCGTTGATCGACATAGCCGATACGGCACCGGCCAGAAGGCCTACAGTAAACTTCTTCATTTCATTCTCCCTGGTCAGTCTACTTGTTCTTTGCGGGGTTCGACGATTAGTTTTGTATTATGAAACCCGCATTCCACGACGTGAGGTTACGAACGCGTTCGTCCCAACGTCAATTAGTTTCTACGTTCAATTTCCGGCCCTGCGCAACAAAACGACCAAATCTTCAGCAATTGCGCCTCTTGGCAGCAGTCTTGAGGCAGTCTTCGATTTAATTCTGTCGTCCAACCGCGGAATCACCTGCCGCAGGAGGCTTTGCGTCCGATCACGCAGATTGCCGCAAAAGGTCCTCCGTCGGCGTGACACCACCGATCATGTCGGTAATCCGGGCCGCAGACGACATCAACTCACCGCTCCACGTGCGCACTTCGTCGATGTTATGGGCGGAGTAGGCAGACCATATGTTCAGCACGGCGATCGGCTCACCGATATAATTGAAGATCGGCGCCGCAATCCCGAGGAAATGGTCATATTGCTCGCGGTCGTTCTGGGCAAAGCCCTGACGCCGCACGTCAGCCAACTCTGCATGGAAGTCATCCGCCGTCACGATGGTCCGGTCCGTGAAACGCGCAAAGTCATAGCCTTGCAACTTGGAGTTCAGCACAGGCTCAGGCAGGAATGCCAGCAGCGCCTTGCCCGACGCCGAACAATGCATCGGCTCCCGGCTGCCGGGGCGCTGCACCCCGCCGAAGGAGCGCGCCGATTCAAGAATACGAAGATACGTCGTCTCCATCCCGCTCGGGATGCCAAGCGTCACGTTCGCGTCGAAGAGATCATAGAGCCTGACCATTTCATCCAGTGCGATCGCCTGAATATCGTACCCCTTGTAGGCATTCCGGACGAGGTCGAAGATCCGCGGTCCAAGAACATAGACCTTCTTCTGGGCATCATAGCGCAACATGCCCTCTTCCACGCCAATCGCCAGCAGGCGGTGGATCGTGCTCTTGTTCAACCCGGTCTTCTCAACCACTTCGGAAAACGTCAGCGGCTTCGGCGCCGCACTGATCACCGAAAGAAGGCCCAACAGCTTGTGAACAATCGAACTCTGCATCCGTGAGAGGAAATCAGCATTTCAAAAATATTGAAACA
>CAZMKY010000561.1:0-2079 GCA_964566835.1 uncultured Rhodobacterales bacterium | reverse complement strand
CAAGTCGGGCCCTTTTCCCAGATGGGCACCATGGACGCCCCAAGCAGGCAATATGGCGTCTGCCCAGCGAAGCGCGATGTCCAGCGCCTCGTCGTTGGCCGCTCCTACGGGATCTGCAGCGCGCTTCAGGTCCGTTGGACTGGTGGCGCGATAGGCGAAGAGGTTGGCGATGCGGATAGCCCCGAAACCCATGCGCTCGCCCCGTAGCTGGCATCGGTGAATTGTCGGGTCATTGGCCAATTCCGTTGCGGTGGACGGATTGAGCATGATCCACAAAAGCCGTGGCTTGGCGTCATCCCACACGCGGGTCAGCGCATATCGATAGGCAAAGCAGGGAGAATAGAGAGCAGACGACCGAATGCCGCCTTCGCTGTGATTGCGGCGTATGACGGGCGCTTTGATCACAGGTTGAAGACCCGTGTCGGATGCAACTCTCCGCCCATGTAGCGGCCAATGGCAATCGGCTGCCCTTCGGAGGCGACCCAAGCATGATCACCGTATTCAATCGGGCCCAGCGGCACGGCAGGTGCGGGATTGCCGTTTCGGATGCGCGTTGCCGCCCCCGCGTTGCAAGTCAGGCGGGGAAGATCCGCCAGACCCGTTTCCAGCGGCAACAGAAATTCATCGGCCTGTGGGGTGCGTGCGGCTTTCTCCAGCTGCTGATATTGCACCGCGTCTTCAAGGTCGAAGGGCCCGGACCAAAGACGGCGCAGGCTTTGCACATGACCAAGACACCCAAGATCCCGACCAAGATCTCGCGCGATTGATCGGACATAACCGCCCTTGCCGCATACCATCTCGAAGACGGCGGTACTTTCGTCCGGTTGTTCCTTCAATTCCAGACTTTCAACAAACAGCGGCCTTGCCGCGAGGTCCATCTCAATGCCCTCTCGCGCCAGATCATAAGCCCGTTCGCCATCGACTTTGACGGCCGAGACTTGCGGTGGGATCTGTTCGATCTGACCGCGGTAATTGGCAAGTGCGGCTTCGATCTCGGACGCGGTGGGCCGCGCTTCGGACGTCGCCAGAATGTCGCCAGCGGCGTCGTCCGTGCTGGTCGACGCGCCCCAGTTCACGACAAAGCTGTAGGCCTTGGTGGCATCCGTGATGAAGGGGATGGTCTTTGTGGCCTCTCCCAAGGCAACGGCCAGCAATCCCGTCGCGTCCGGGTCCAACGTCCCCGCGTGCCCGGCCTTCTTCGCGTCGAGCGCCCAGCGCACCTTGCCGACCACTGCGGTCGAGGTGACGCCCGCTGGCTTGTCGACAATCAGCCAGCCAGAGATGTCGCGTCCTTTTTTGCGCCGGGCCAATGCAGCCTCCGTCGGGGATCAGAAAGGGCGGTCAGGTAGCGTGACAACGCTGTTTCGTCAATCGGCAGGCGCGACCACGCCAAGGATCGGGCCCATCGGAAATCCGGCGTCAGAGCGGTCGAGTTCGCGTGAATAGAGACGAGAGATGCGACCATCAAGATATAGCGCATTCGGCGTTTTCAATTCGTCGCGGAACAGTCGCGCAAAGGTATCAAAGTTGACAGGCCTGTCGGAAATGGCGGCCACAAGTGTACCGTCGGCCCGCACACCCACGCCATTGCGAATATTCTTGGACGTTCCGCCGGGAATGATCCGGGGATGGAGGGCACCTGCGATCACAAGCATTGGACCGGACTGCGTCGCGAACCGGCATATTTGGCCGCTTTCCTCAAAAGTGCGACTTTCGACAATGGCCGCGGCGTTCTCCGACAGACAGAGAACGCCGTTTGGCAGCAGCCCGAAATTGCCGGGACCCTCTCGGGTCACGATGGGCGTCTGGGCTGTGCCGTCTTCGACATAGAGACCAACGGGTTGCCGGTCGGGATGATACATACCCGCATTCATCGCCCAGACGAGGCTTTGCCCCTCTGAATTGACCAGATCCTGCAAGCGCCCAAAAGTGCCGATCCGCTTATTGCCTGCATCGTTCAGCCAGAGGCGCGAAAGCTTCGCAGAACTTGTCTTTACCAAGCGAGAGCGAATCTGCGGTCAACTCGTGGCGCATAAAGAATCTGCCGAGCTGTAAATCGGTGTGGTGACTTGCTTCTAC
>CAZMKY010000560.1:0-7080 GCA_964566835.1 uncultured Rhodobacterales bacterium | reverse complement strand
ATGCCGGTGATGATCAGACGGTCGAGACGCTGTCCGCACAAGCGGACGAGATTGGCTATCCTGTCCTCATCAAGGCCGTTGCTGGCGGCGGCGGTAAAGGCATGCGGCGCGTCGATACGCCCGGCGCTTTTGCCGAAGCTTTGGCCAGTGCTACGGCAGAGGCGCGCACTGCGTTCGGCAATGACCGTGTGCTGATCGAGAAATTCATTGCCAAGCCACGCCATATCGAAGTGCAGGTTTTTGGCGATGGCGAGACTGCAGTCCACCTGTTCGAACGCGACTGCTCGTTGCAACGTCGCCATCAGAAGGTCATCGAAGAAGCCCCGGCACCAGGTATGACGGCCAAGATGCGCGCTGCCATGGGACAGGCCGCCGTTCGTGCCGCCGAGGCGGTGGGATACAAGGGGGCCGGCACGGTCGAATTCATTGTCGATGCCTCCGATGGGCTCCGCGAGAATGGATTCTGGTTCATGGAAATGAACACGCGCCTGCAGGTTGAGCATCCCGTGACGGAAGCCATCACTGGTGTCGATCTTGTGGAATGGCAGCTTCGCGTGGCGCAGGGCGAGAGCCTTCCGGCCGCGCAAGACGAACTTTCGATCACCGGACACGCGATCGAGGCACGGGTCTATGCAGAAGACACCGGTGCCGGCTTCTTGCCTGCCACGGGAAGGTTGGCGCATCTCGTCTTTCCTTTGGACGCACGGATCGACACGGGCGTTCGCGCAGGTGACGAGATCACGCCCCACTACGATCCGATGATCGCAAAGGTGACGGTGCACGGCGCCACGCGCGACGAAGCGTTGCGTGGCCTGACGCGGGCCCTGAAGAGTACGGACATTGCCGGGACGACAACGAACATCGGATTTCTGACACGGCTGTCGGAGTTGGAAGCCTTTGTATGCGCTGATCTGGACACCGGGATCATCGACCGCGCGGGTCCGGACCTCGCGCTTGATCCAGCGCCGGGGTCGGAGACGAAGGCTCTGGCCGCGATCACTGCTTTGAAGCTGGATAAGTCCCAGCCACATCAAGCGTTCCAACTCTGGACGCCACTGCGTCACCACCTGAAGCTTGGCGATACAGAGCTGATCGTCACCCCGACAGACGATGGAGGTAACGTCACCATCGACGGCCAGACGCTCTCGGTTTCTCGGACGGGGGGTGCATGGTGCGTCGAAGGCCAGAAAACAAACCTGCGCACAGTCCTAATGGCCGACAGCGTAGCCGTCTTCGGCGATGGCGGCGGTGTTTTTGATCTTGAGGACCCGCTCGCACGGGGCGCTGGGGGCAAGGAAGATGGGGCACTTGACGCCCCGATGCCGGGCAAGGTGACAGCCGTGCACGTGACCGCAGGCCAAAACGTGACAGCAGGGGAGAGGCTTGTGACGCTGGAGGCCATGAAGATGGAGCACGCACTCCGCGCGCCCAACGACGGCGTCGTCGAAACCGTCCTTGTCCGCGCCGATGATCAGGTCGTCGCAGGTCAAATGCTGGTCGTGATGGAAGCCAGCGCATGATCGTCCTGCACCACTGCCACCAATCGCGTTCCATGCGTGTTCTCTGGCTACTGCACGAGTTAGGCGTGGACTTCGATGTTCACGTCCATCCGTTCGATAAGTCGCTTCGCGCGCCGGATTACCTCACCTTGTCCCCGGCTGGGCGTGTTCCCGCGCTGGAGATCGGGCCTGAGACGATGTTTGAGTCGACCGCGATGCTGCAGGTGCTGACGGCGAAGTTCCCGAGCCTCGGACTTGGGCGTGGGCCGGATGATCTGGATTGGCCAGACTGGCTGTCGTGGTTGAATTTTGCCGAAACGATTTCGCAAAGTGTGGCCGCCCTGATCATGCAGCACATCACCCTGCGGGAAGACCACATGCGCTCGCCGACCGTCATGCGATTGGAAGCCGTGCGGTTGGGCAAATGCTTCGAGGCTATTGAAAGCCGACTTTCCACGCCGGTCGAAAATCGCGATTTCCTGCTGACCAGCGGCTTTTCAGCTGCCGATATCGCGGTGGGTCAGGCAGTTTGGATGGCGCGGTTTTTCCGCGTGCTGGACGACATGCCTGAGACTGCGAAATGGATGGCACGACTTGAACGGCGGCCCGCATTCAAGGCGTCGCTGCCACCGGCAGACGGCGAACTGATCCTGCAGAAACCATTCTACGAGGCCCCTGCGCATGGCTGAGGTGGAAATCGTAGAGGTCGGCCCTCGGGATGGTTTGCAAAACGAGGCGAAGCCGATTTCGGTCGCCGACAAGATCCAGTTGATCGACATGCTGTCACCATTGGGGTTCCGCCGGATCGAGGTTGCTAGCTTCGTTTCGCCAAAATGGGTGCCGCAAATGGCGGGCTCGGCAGAAGTCTTGGCAGGCCTGACGCGTCGGCCGGGCGTGCTCTATACGGCGCTGACACCGAATATGCGTGGACTGAACGATGCAATTGCCGCCAAGGCAGACGAAGTCGCCGTTTTTGCGTCCGCATCCGAAGGTTTCTCGAAAGCAAACATAAACGCGACGATTGCCGAAAGTCTGGACCGCTTCCGGCCTGTCGTGGAGGCTGCGCGGGATGCCGGGATCTCGGTCAGGGGCTATGTGTCGTGTGTCACGGATTGTCCCTATGACGGGCCGACCGCGCCCGGACAAGTTGCCCAGGTGACTGAAGCGCTTTTTGAAATGGGTGTTCGCGAGGTCTCGCTCGGCGATACGCTTGGACGGGCGACGCCCGGCACGACAAGGGCCATGTTGCAAGCCGTTTTGGGTGTCGCGCCTGCCGCTGCACTTGCCGGGCATTTTCACGACACATCCGGGCGCGCAACCGACAATGTGGCTGTTTCGTTAGAAATGGGACTGCGGGTTTTTGATGCGGCCGTCGGTGGTCTTGGGGGCTGTCCCTACGCCCCCGGGGCGGCTGGGAACCTCGCGACCGAGCGGCTCTTGGCTTTTCTCGACGCGCAGTCGGTGTCGCATGGGATCGAAAATGAAGGTCTGGAGCGCGCAGCCGCGTTCGCCAAAACGATGGTGAGGGGAACAATCGAATGACTATCAGGGTCGAAACGGATGGTCGTGGTGTCGCGACGTTGACGCTGGCGCGGGCAGAGAAGCGCAATGCCGTCTCGTCAGAGATGATTGCAGAACTGACAGAGGCGGCGCGCGCACTTGGGGAAGACCGTGCTGTCCGGGTCGTCGTCTTGGCGGCCGACGGGAATGTGTTCTCGGCCGGGGGCGATCTTGGCTGGATGCGTCAGCAAATGTCGGCGGATCGGGACACGCGTCGCGCCGAGGCTATGCGTTTTGCCGTCATGCTCAAGGCTTTGAATGAATTGCCGAAACCTCTGATTGCGCGCGTGCATGGCAATGCATTTGGCGGCGGGGTCGGCCTGATTTCCGTTACCGACGCTGCCATTGCCGTTGAAGACGCGGTTTTCGGATTGACCGAAACGCGGCTGGGGCTGATCCCAGCCACGATTGGCCCTTATGTGGTCGCGCGCCTTGGCGCTGCGGCCGCGCGTGGTGTCATGGCGTCGCCCAGATTGTTCGACGCCCAAGAGGCCCAAAGGCTCGGGTTGATCACACGTGTCGTGTCTGCGGCCGACCTCGACACGGCGACCGAGGCAGAGGTCACGCCCTACCTTTCGGCAGCGCCGCGCGCGGTCGGGCGTACGAAGTCAATGGTGCGCGCACTGGGCCCACAAATCGATGCGGCAGCCATCGCGGCCAGTGTTGAGCGGTTGGTTGAGACGTGGGAAGACAGTGAAGCGCGCGAAGGCACTTCCGCCTTCTTTGAAAAACGTGCGCCGGATTGGGCGGTTTGACCGCGCTTGAAGGCGTTGACCCTTCTTTGGCAGATGATTAGAGCTAAGCGAAACCGTCGCCGAAGGTGACCCGTATTTGAGTGGAGCGTTCCTGTGGAAGACCTGCTGAGAGAATATCTGCCCATTCTCGTCTTTCTGGCCGTGGCCATTGGCCTTGGCATTGTTCTGCTTCTTGCTGCCGTCGTTGCGGCCCCGGCTGATCCTGATCCTGAAAAACTGTCGGCCTATGAGTGCGGCTTTAACGCCTTTGATGACGCACGGATGAAGTTCGACGTACGCTTCTACCTTGTCTCGATCCTGTTCATCATCTTCGACCTAGAAATCGCGTTCCTGTTCCCGTGGGCGGTGTCTTTTGCCGGGCTGAGCGATGCTGCATTCTGGTCCATGATGGTGTTCTTGGCGGTTTTGACCATCGGTTTCGCCTATGAATGGAAGAAAGGTGCGCTGGAGTGGGAGTGATCCCCGTTACAGTGAAAACACCGCCATTCCATCGTTGAACTCTTAGCTCTGCGCGCACTAACCGCCTTGCAAAAGCCCGGGTGAGCGCGTGATGTGGCTTCGGGAATGCGAACGAGGTTTTTCAGCGAAGACGGCCTCGCCATTCGCACTATGCTTGGCTTGATACATTGCGGCATCTGCGCGCACGAGTAGGTCGTTCCATGACGCATCGCCTGTGGCCAGTGCAACGCCGATCGCGGTTTCGACGTAGATCTCTCTCTGTCTGATCGAGACGGACTCCGAGGCAAAACCACTGAGCGTGTTGCAGATTCTCTTCGCGGCGTCTTCCGGGTTCGGGTCGACAACGACGGCTACGAATTCATCGCCGCCAAGGCGCGCAACAAGGTCGGAGTGGCGCATCGAACGACAGAGCCGATCTGCCAATGCCCTCAAAGCTTCGTCGCCAGCTTCGTGTCCAAGCGTGTCGTTGAGTGCCTTGAAGTTGTTGATATCGGCAAAAATGACGGCCGTGTGGTGCTTGGCCTTTGCGGATTGAACGTCTGGCATACGCAGACGCTCTAGCAATCCGTTGCGGTTCAACAGGCCCGTCAACGCATCAGTACGAGCGCGTTGACGCTCGATCAGGTATCGGGCGGTCTGGCGTGCCGAGTTACGCCCAACGAATGTGGACCCAAGTAGGACCAGGAGAGAAGACGTAAGGATAACGGGCAGCGCGCGCGACAGCATTGCATCGCCGGGGCGGGGTGGTGTCCAGCTGATCGTTGCGACAGGCCGGTTCGACAGATCCGTCAGTGTAAGCCTCGGTGCGTCCTCTTCCGCAATGCCGGGTGTCAGGCGCACATCCTCCAGCGCGAGGCCATGACCAATCTTCAGAAAATCGTCCGATGACAAGCCGGATGCGCTGATCAGCACAGGCAGTTCCGCGGTGGTCAGTCCGTCTGTTTCATAAGGTTGGATGCGGCCCGCAGAGACGATCAACAGCTGACTATCCTGAACAACTTTGGTGGACAGGGTCGCGTAAGGTTCGACAGGCAGTCCCATTATGCCGTCCAAGAGTTCCGTTACATCAAGGCGCTCGAACACCGACAGATCTGAAGCATCGCCGCCATCCTCGAAAGCATAGAGCGGGGTGCCAGACGCATCTGTGATCAGAAGCAGGTCGAACGTCGGACTTTCGGTCGCGCCCGTGCCCAAGTTTGCCAGGACGGTTTCGTCATCCCTGCCAGAGACCCATTCAAAGGCTTCGTCCCACTGCGCATAGTCTTGCGTCGTTATGGCAATCCTTTCTTCCTCACCTTGCAGCGCCGTACGCAAAAGGTGTTCCGAATTAACGACGGCCATGCGATTGGCCTCGCCCGACATCCAAAGCGACAACGTCAGAATGGCGGCTATTGCCGCGATGGCAGAGCCGACCAACGTCCAAAAAATCCGGCGCGGGATGTTCCCGTCGTCATGTGTCGTCGTTTCAATCAAAGTCGTGACCAGGTCCAAGCTTTGCAGCAGTTGCTAACGCCAAACCCTTACCGAGGCGTTGAGGGCTGATGATTTCCCACGCTCCGAGACCGCTGCGACCCGCGGTCTCTCTTGACCTCCCGCGGGGGCACGCATAGTCAAAACCCCAAGCGCCGCGCCAAGTGGCGAACATGTGGAGAAGGACAACGCGCCATGGGTGTTGCCACCGGATTGAATGATGCAGGGGCTGATCGCGAAGTTGCGACGCAAGCTCTCAACCGGGAACTTCAGGATAAGGGTTTCCTCGTCACGTCGACCGAGGACATTATCAACTGGGCTCGCACCGGTTCTTTGCACTGGATGACTTTCGGCCTCGCCTGTTGCGCCGTCGAAATGATGCACACGGCAATGCCGCGCTATGACCTGGAACGGTTCGGCACCGCGCCGCGGGCCAGCCCACGCCAGTCCGACCTTATGATTGTGGCCGGGACGCTGACCAACAAAATGGCCCCTGCGCTGCGCAAGGTTTACGATCAGATGCCGGAGCCGCGCTACGTGATCTCCATGGGGTCCTGTGCGAATGGCGGCGGCTATTACCACTACAGCTATTCGGTTGTTCGCGGTTGTGACCGGATTGTTCCGGTTGATGTCTATGTGCCGGGCTGCCCGCCGACGGCCGAGGCGCTGCTCTACGGCATCCTGCAGCTTCAGCGCAAAATCCGCCGCACCGGGACCATCACGCGCTGATCTGGCGCTGTCCGGTCCGCCGGACGATCAAAGGAAGATGTCATGAGCGAAGCCCTGACCGAACTGGCCGAACACATTGCCGCAAAGCGCCCGGATTGCGTGGTGTCTTGGGAGATTGCCTTCGGCGAATTGGCGATGACTGTTACGCAGTCTTCGCTCGAAAGCTTCGTCGAATTCATCAAGACAGATCGCAATGCCCGGTTCTCGACCTTGGTCGATATCACTGCCGTCGACTACCCGGAAAGGGAGGCGCGCTTTGAAGTCGTGTACCACTTCCTGTCGATGTATCAGAACCAGCGCATTCGCCTTAAGGTGATGACACGGGAAGAGGATATCCTGCCGTCGATCACGACCGTTCATCCGTCAGCAGGTTGGTTCGAGCGTGAAATTTTCGACATGTTCGGCATTTTGTTCTCGGGCCACCCCGACTTGCGCCGCATCCTGACGGACTACGGCTTCCGTGGATATCCGCTTCGCAAGGATTTCCCGACGACTGGCTACACCGAACTTCGCTACGACGAACGTCAGAAGCGCGTGGTGTATGAGCCTGTCAATCTGGTTCAGGAATACCGCCAATTCGATTTCATGAGCCCGTGGGAAGGCGCAGA
>CAZMKY010000559.1:0-7556 GCA_964566835.1 uncultured Rhodobacterales bacterium | reverse complement strand
TCTCTCCGATTTAGTGTTGCGGTCTGGTTGGGCGTGCTCCGGCGACCCGGGTGGCGTTGCGATCCGGTCTCATGGCAGCGTGATCCCTTCACGCATCCAGCGTTGCAGATGCATAACCGGGTGTTCTGAATTCACGCCGCCTTTCGGATCGACCACCAAGGGACCGGGCACATAGCCGCGTGACTTCAGCCCGCGCTGGACACTTTCAACCAGATGAATGTCTTCTTCGACGGTTGTTTCTCGATCCTGTTTGGCAAGTTGGCGGACTTTCGGGTCATCAGCACCGCCCACCGAATACCACCCACGCCAGACCACGACGTGAGACGCATCGACGATACGCCAGTGGTAGGTGTTCAATACGTTGCCCGGATAGACTTGGAACGAAAACATCGGCCAGAGAAACCAGCTTGAGTACTCGTCGAAATGCTCAAAACCGGAACGGATGTCGTAGGTCATGTCCTCGAGGCTTTGGCATTCGGTCGTATGGCGAAGACACATGCCCTGCGGTTGGATGTCGTAAGTTTCGGGTTTGACGACACCGCTGGCGAAGGTCGGGTGGCAAAGCGAGCAGTGATAGCACTCGGAGTAGTTTTCGACCGAGACCTTCCAATTACATTTCTCGGGGATCTCCACCCATTCAAGCGGCTTCAGGTCGGCCCAGTTCGGGACCCATTCTTCCAACTCCTGCCGCGCGTTCGGGAACCAGTCCTGCATCGGTTTTGCGTCGGGATCCAGGTTCACGAAGAGAAAGCCGAGAAACGCTTCTGACCGCACTTCTGTCAGGCAAATTTTCGAGCGGTCGAAGCCTTCAACCGCGTTTATGTTTGGGCCGGCGCGCAGCTGTCCGGTCAGCTCATATGTCCAAGCATGATAAGGGCAGACGACGACCCGCGTTGTGCCGGTTCCTTGCACAAGCTGGTGTGCCCTGTGCTGGCAGACATTGTAGAAAACGCGAATCTGATCATCCCGGCCCCGAATGGCAAAAAGGCTTTCCCCCGCGATCTCGAAGGTCTTGTAGGCACCGACTTCATCCAGATCCGAAGTGTGGCAACCAAACTGCCATGTCTTCGCAAGGAGACCCGCCTTCTCGACCTCAAAGACCTGCGGATCTGTGTAGTAGCGCGCCTCTAGCGAACGGATCGGGTCAGTCATCCCTGACCCTCGTGATAAAGGCCAAGCTGATGTCGGCGCTTGTGAAATCTTGAGACCCGTTCCGGTATTTCATCACTGGCCACGGCAACCACGAAAGAGAGGAGAGTCTCAAGCAGTGCGATGATGGACACAGAAGAGGGGAAAAATTGCGGTGTATCGACCGACACGGCAAACGCGTGATCCGCGGCGCGCAAAATCGGGCTCGCCGGACTGTCGGAAAGCCCGACGACCGTCATGCCTTGTTCCTTGGCGATGGTGACGGCCTCTACGACCTCGACGCGATACGGCTTGCAAGTGATTGCAATCAGCACATCGCTTTCGTTCGCCCACGCGAGGTCGTCAACCGGAGTGGAGCCTGGCCGGGGGATGGCATGGATCTGTGTCATTCCGGTGCTGGCCAGATACGTGAAATTCTGGACGTTGGAATTGTGAACGCCGACGCCCAGAACGAACACGTTCCGCGAATTCCAGATTGCATTGGCCGCAGCTTCGAGTTGCTCAGTGGTTATGCCTGAAAACGTCTCCTCCACATTGCGGAGCGTGTCTTGCACCATGTCTGCAAACAGCCCGCCCAGATCGCCGGATTTGCGGATGTCCTGCAGCCAGCGCGCGCGATCGGGAAAATCGGCGGCGCCGTGGCGGATGGCTTCGCGGAACGGCGTACGGAAGTCTTCGTATCCATCAAATCCCACTTGCCGCGCCATGCGAACGACGGTGTTGGGTTTGACGTTTGCAGCCTTTGCAATCTCGCGCACGGTCGAGACACCGATGTCACGCGGGTTCTCGAGAACATAAGTGGCGGCTTTACGCGCTTCGGGGGTCAGCGCGGGAAGTTCGGCAGCAAGCCGCTCTAGAATCGTTTCTGATACATTTGTCCCATTCATGATTGACGATGGTATTTTTGTCCGCTTAGCCTGTCGAGTGAAAAGCGACCAGAAGGACCGATTCCGTGTCAGATTTTCCGAGCCACAAGCGCGTCGTCATCGTTGGTGGCGGTGTCATGGGCGTGGGGCTTGCCTACCACCTTGGGCACGAGGGGTGGGGCGCTGACACTGTCTTGCTCGAGAAGGCGGAACTGACGAGCGGCAGCACGTGGCATGCCGCCGGACAGATCACGCACTCGACGTCCAGTTTCGGGCTAGGAAAATGTGTCGACTACAACATTGGCCTGTATTCGAACGGTCTGGAGGCCGAGACCGGGCAAGCCGTGACTTGGCACGGCTGCGGATCATTCCGTCTGGCTTACACCGAAGACGAAATGGATTGGCTTCGCCACACTCTGTCGGTCGGTCGGTCCTTGGGATTCAACATTGAACTGGTCGGCAAGGAAGAGATCGCCAAGCTGCATCCTTTCTACAATCTGGACGGTGTTCTGGGCGCGCTGCACACGCCAGATGACGGTCACGTCGACCCGACCAATGTCACCATGGCGATGGCGGCTGGCGCCCGGCAGAAGGGGGTTCAGATCATCCGGGGGTGTCGGGCAACCAACATTTCGCAAGCCGAGACCGGAGAATGGATCGTCGAGACAGAGCGCGGCACGATCACCTGCGAGCATGTCGTTAACGCAGGCGGCACCTACGCGCGGCAGATGGGGGAATGGTCAGGGCTTCAACTGCCGATGACGTCGATGACGCACCACTACTTCGTGACAGAGCCCGTGCCCGAGTTCGAGGCGCTCGACAAAGAGTTGCCGGTCATTCGAGATGACAAGAAAGTCTCTGGCTATATCCGGATGGAGCAAAAGCGCGGCCTTATCGGGATCTACGAAAAAGAGAACCCGAACTCCGTCTGGCATGATCATTGCCCATGGGACTACGAGAACTGGCTGTTCGATGCGGATTATGACCGGGTCATGCCGTACCTCGAAGAAAGCCTGAACCGCATGCCCATCTTTGCCGAACTGGGTATTCAGCGGGAAGTACATGGCGCGATTTCACATCCGCCGGATGGCAATCCCCTGATTGGTCCTGCGCCGGGCGTGCGGAACTACTGGTGTTGTTGTGGCACGCAGATCGGCATTGGGTGGGGGCCGGGGCTGACCCGCGAACTGGCCAGATGGATGGTCCATGGCGCGGCGGATATTTCCATGCGGGAGTATGATCCGCGCCGTTTTGGCAGCTATGCGACCAAGGACTGGCAGGTGGTCAAGGCCGAAGAAGACTACTGCCTGCGCCATGAAATCCCGTTCCCGCACTTCAACCGGTTGGCCGGGCGTCCGATAAAGCCTTCGCCCTTGCATGAGCTATTGCACGCCAAAGGCGCGGTGCACGAAGAAGTCTATGGCTTTGAGCGTCCTAGGTTTTTCGCCAAGGGGATAGAGCAGCGGGACCATTATTCCTTTAACCGAACTTCTGTTGACGATGCCATCGCAGCAGAAGTCGAAGCGGTGCGAGAGCGTGTCGGCATCATGGACGTAACGGCTTTCACGAAAGTCCTTGTAGAAGGCGCGGATGCCTACGCCTTGCTGGACGGACTGACGGCCAACCGCATGCCACAGAAGGACGGCTCCATCTCGTTGACCCACATGTTGAACCGTCGCGGCCGGATCGAGCTGGAGACAACGATCGTTCGAATGGCCGCTGACCGCTTCTATCTGGTGTGTGCGGCGTTTTTTGAGCAACGGCTGCTGGATCATCTCGCGCAGCATCAGGGCGAGGCCGTCGTGACTGTGACAGCTTTGTCGGAGAGCTGGTCCGCCTTGACCATCAATGGGCCAAGTTCCCGCAACGTTTTGGCGGCATGCACCAATGCCGACCTTACCAACGCTGGCTTCCGCTGGCTTTCAGCACAAGAGATATCGGTCGCCGGTCACACGGTCTGGGCGTTTCGCATGTCATACGCCGGCGAGCTTGGGTGGGAGTTGCATATGCCGAATGATGCATGCCTCGACGTCTACCAAGCTCTTTGGGTCGCGGGGGAAGCGTTTGGCATCGCGGACTATGGAAGCTTTGCAATGAATGCGCTGCGCATGGAAAAAGGCTTCAAGGGGGCAAGCGAGCTAACGAATGAAGTCACACTGGCGGAGGCGGACGTTCTGAGGTTCGCGCGGCAGGACAAAACCTTCCTTGGCAGCGATAAGACCTTCAATACCCACCTTCCTTGGATCTGCGCCTATCTGGAAATTGAACCCGATGGTGTCGCGGATGGTCATGGCGGTGAAGCTGTCTTGCTGGACGGTGTCGTTGTTGGCTCCACCGCGTCCGTGGCCTTTGGTCCCACTGTTGGAAAGATCCTCGCATTTGCCTACGTGAAGCCCCATGCGGCAGTGGCGGGGACGCCGTTGGAGGTGGTCATCCACGGTGTGCCCCGAGCGGCCAAAGTGCTTGACGAACCAGCCTATGATCCACAAAGCCTGCGTCCTCGAACGGATGCAACGCCGGAGGCTGCGGAATGACGATACCCAAGACAATGGGCGCCATGGTGACGATGGGGCACGGCGGGTTGGACATGATGGTCTGGCAAGACGATTGGCCCGTGCCCGAGCTTGCGGCTGGCGAGGTGTTGATCCGTGTCGGTGCGTGTGGGCTGAACAACACGGATGTGAATACACGGTCAGGTTGGTATTCCAAGGCGGTTACCGAAGCGACGACCGGCGAAGGGTTTGCTTCTGTCGATGACGAAGATCCGGCTTGGGGTGGCAATCCAATCGTGTTTCCCCGCATTCAAGGCGCGGACGTCTGTGGTGAGATCATTGCCGTCGGCGAAGGTGTTGATGCCGCGCGGATCGGCGAGCGTGTGATTTCTGACAACTGGTTGCGCGATCCAGAGGATCCGGCAGATATGGACAAGTCCGGCTACTTCGGGTCGGAGCGTGACGGCGGGTTTGCGGAGTACACGACACTGCCGTCGCAGAATGCAATCGCTGTGAAGTCGGATCTGTCGGACGCAGAGCTTGCGACCTTTTCGTGCTCCTATTCCACGGCTGAAGGCATGCTGACGCGTGCCAGCGTCACGGCAGCCGATACAGTCCTTGTCACCGGGGCGTCAGGCGGTGTCGGCGGAGCTTTGGTGCAGTTGGCCAAAAGGCGCGGCGCGCGCGTGATCGCGATGGCTTCCGAAGCCAAGCACGCTGACGTGGCGGCGCTTGGCCCCGACCGCATTCTGCCAAGAGCACCTGAGCGTCTGCGCCAGGATTTGGGGGACGAGAAGGTCACGGTCGTCGCTGACATCGTCGGCGGTCCGTATTGGCCGAAGCTGATCGATATTCTGGAACGAGGCGGGCGATATACATGCTCCGGCGCCATCGCGGGCCCGATCGTTGAGTTGGATCTGCGCACGTTTTATTTGCGGGACCTGACGTTCACGGGGTCCACGGTGATCGCACCAGAAGTGACTCGAAACCTTGTTCGCTACATCGAAGATGGAAGCGTAAAGCCAGCCCTGGCTGCGACCTATTCGCTGAAGAACCTGCATGAAGCGCAGTCTGCATTCATCGAGAAAAAGCACACCGGCAACATCGTTGTCGTGCCTGGGCTGGACGATCCTGAATGAAGATAACGGGCATCACGGTCTTCCAAGTCGATTTGCCGTTGGAGCATCCCTATTGGTTGTCCGCCGGTCGACTGAAGTTCGAGACGCTCGATGCGACATTTGTGAAGCTGGAAACCGATGAAGGCCTTATCGGTTGGGGTGAAGGAACGCCGTGGGGCCACACCTATGTGCCCGCACACGGTCCCGGCATTCGTGCCGGCATTGAGACCATGGCTCCCTTCGTCATCGGGCTTGATCCCCGCCGCGTTCTGGATGTCGAGCGTGCGATGGACACTGCCTTGCCCGGGCATCTTTATGCCAAAAGCCCCATTGATATGGCGTGCTGGGACATTGCCGGGCAAGCCGCAGGTGTACCGATTGCCGACCTCATGGGCGGTGGATCGAGGACGCCGAGGCCAATCGCGTCGTCGGTCGGTGCAAAGACGATCGAAGAAACCCGCGCCGTGATCGAACGCTATCGCCAGCGCGGCTACATCGCCCATTCGGTCAAGATCGGCGGAGATGTTGTGCGCGACATCGCGCGGATCAGGGATGTCGAAGCCCTGCGTGCGCCGGATGATATCATCCTTTACGACGTCAATCGCGGGTGGACACGACAGCAGGCTTTGCGCGTATTGAGCGCGGTGGAAGACCTGAACGTCATGGTCGAACAGCCTTGCGAAACTCTCGATGACATCAGCGCTATTGCGCCACGGCACGCGACCCCTGTGTCCGTGGATGAGTGCCTTGTGACGTTGCAAGATGCCACGCGGGTCGCACGCGAGGGCATGGCCGAAATCTTTGGCATCAAGCTCAACCGTGTAGGGGGGCTGACCAAGGCGGCGCGGATGCGCGATGTGGCCTTGGCGCATGGCATCGACATGTTCGTCATGCCGACGGGTGGCACAGTCTTGGCGGACACCGAAGCCTTGCATCTGGCGGCCACCATTCCGGACGCAAATTGCCATGCTGTCTGGGCCTGCCAGGACATGATCACGGTTGATGTCGCGGGCGGCCGTGGCCCGCGCAACATCGACGGCCATTTGCATCTGCCCGAGGGCGCCGGACTTGGGGTGCATCCCGAAGAGGCCGCGCTTGGCCCGCCGGTCGCGAGGTACACATGAGAGTGCAAAGCCTGTCGCTCTGGTCGGTTAAGCTGACCAGTCATGAGACCTACTACATGGCCGAGGGCAAGACCTGTGCTACGGTCGAAACCCATGTGCTGCGCCTGACAACCGAAACAGGCTTGAGCGGTTGGGGCGAGGTCTGCCCGATCCCGCACTACCTGCCGGCATTCGCAAAGGGAATTCCAAGCGCCGTTGCGGAAATGGCGCCAGAGATCATTGGCACTACGCCGATTGGCGTTGATGCCCCGATGCGCAAGCTGGACGGATTTTTGATTGGGCATGAGGCCGCCAAATCATTGGTGGACATGGCGCTTTGGGATCTCTTTGGCAAAGCGGTGCAACAACCGCTCTACACCCTTTTGGGTGGGCGCACGCGGCGCGATATGCCGCTTTACCACTCCATCACCTGTATCGCGCCAGACGAAATGGCACGGATCGCAAAGGATGCCTTTGCATCCGGCATTCGGCAATTTCAGGCGAAGCTTGGGGCGGACGCGGACTGGGAAGCGGATGCAGAGCGCCTGACGAAGGTCCGGGAAGCGGTGGGCGTTGGGCCGCTGGTCTATGGCGATTGGAATTGCGGTGCCAGCAAGCTGCAAGCCACACGAACCGGGCGTGCAGTAGCGCATCTGGACATCATGCTGGAGCAGCCTTGCAAAACGCTGGAGGATTGCGCGGCTGTGCGAAGCGCGACCGGGTTGCCAATGAAGATCGACGAATGTGCCTATGATCTGGCAACGCTGCAAAAGGCCCGCGACTTGGGGTGCCTCGACGCCGTTGCGCTGAAGCTTTCCAAATTTGGCG
>CAZMKY010000558.1:0-2313 GCA_964566835.1 uncultured Rhodobacterales bacterium | reverse complement strand
AGGGCTTCGAGGACTTCACTTGAAGATGTATAGCCACGCATCGCCATCGTCTCTGTGAATGACACAAGCGATGACAGGGATTGCTGAAGGCGCGGCTCTCGATCCGCGCGTACGTAGGTGCCGGACCCTTGGCGTTGACGGACCAGTCCATCTTCCACCAATGCGGCGACGGTTTTCCGGATCGTGACGCGGCTGACATCAGCTTGTGCGGCCATTTCTCGTTCCGGCGGAAGCAGGGTGTCGGGCTCCAGCACACCGCTTCTGATAGCGTCGCGGATATGCTGATAGAGCTGCCGATACCGCGGGCCGCCGCCCTTTGTAAGCCAGCTTTCAGGGTCGAAGAACTTGGGTGAGTCGAGTGTGCTCATGCCGTATTGGTCGCATTTTCCAAGCATTTTGCAATACCAATTTTGGATATTTTGCGATTTTTCTGCTATTTGGTTTTAGTTTGGTAGCATTTTTGCGCAGTGCTGCTACGCTGGTGCACGAATCAGCCACAGAAGATGGCGATCGAAAGAACAGGGTGGATGTTGGAAAAGTCACTTGCAGAACCGGTCAAGCCAGTCGCGCGGCAGCCGTTCCGTTTGTCGGATCGGGCCTTCGCGTTTCTCTTGATCTTGCCCGCGCTCCTCTTCATCGGCGTGATCGTCGCTTGGCCGTTGGTCGAGACTGTTCGGCTGTCGTTCACAAATGCCAACCTTGGCGGTGAAGAATACGTCGGCTTTGAAAACTACATCGATCTTTGGGAAAGCCGCAGGTTCAAGAACTACGTTCAGTTGACGTTCTTCTGGATGTTCATCAGCGTCTTGGCAAAGATCGTGCTGGGGCTGGTTGGCGCCACGCTCTTGAATGCCGCCGTTCCCGGGCGTGCATTGTTCAGAATGTTGATCATGCCGCCATGGGTCATTCCAATCGCGATCGGCTGTATCGGCTGGCTTTGGCTTTATAATGGTACCTTCGGGCTCTTGTCTGGAATGGGCCAAAGGATCGGGATCTTTGACGGCCCATTTGCATTCCTGGCAGGGAAGACCTCGGCCTTTTACTCCGCTGTCGTCACAGACGTCTGGATTGGCACACCAATGGTCACGCTGTTCTTTCTTGCGGCGATGCAGGGTGTGAACAAAGACCTCTACGAGGCTGCTTGGGTCGACGGAGCAGGGCGGTGGTATCGCTTCCGCAGGATCACCATTCCGCAAATCATGCCTGTCATCGTGTCGATGTCCCTTCTGTCCGCGATTTGGACGTTCAACAGCTTCGACATCATCTTCATCCTGACACAAGGCGGACCCCGCGGTGCGACGACGACCTTGATCATCGACACCTACAAGACTGCCATCGGCAACTTCAAATTCGGTGAAGGCGCGGCAAGGGCTGTCGTGATCGTCGTGCTTCTGGCGATCTTCTCGGCCGTCTACATGTACCTTCTGGACAAGCTGAACAAACACTACGGGGTGAAGTGAGATGATGAACCGCTACACACCCATTCAGACGGTCGGCGTCTATATCGGCATCCTGATTTTCCTGACGTTTATCCTGCTGCCATTTGTCGAAATGTTCGTGACTTCGCTTCGGCCGCTCGAACATCTGCGGACCACGCCGTATCGGTTCTGGTCGGACAAGATGTCCTTTGCGGCCTATTCCAGCATGTGGGAAAGTGTCCCGCTGCTTGGGCGGTACATCGTCAATTCGATCTTCATCTCAACCGTGGTCACGATCTTCACCATGATTTTCGTGGTCCCGGCGGCCTACGCCTATGCCCGGCTGGACTTTCCATTCAAGACGGCAAGCCTTGGGGCCATTTTGGCGGTGAACATGTTCACGGGCGCTGTTCTTCTGATCCCGCTTTACCGCGTCCTGAAGACGTTGGGCCTTCTGAACACTTATTGGGCCATGATTGTGCCCGGCATTGCGTTCATCATTCCGACCGGCATCTGGCTTTTGAAGTCCTACTTGGAGAAGATCCCAGTCGAACTTGAAGAAGCCGCATATGTGGATGGCGCGAGCCGGCTCTACACCATGCGCCGCGTGGTGATCCCGTTGGCTTTGCCGGGTCTTCTGGTCGTTGGCACGACGGCTTTCATCACATCCTACGCCCAGCAATTCCTGTTCGCGATCACGTTCAACCAGACCCGTGAACTGCAGCCGCTTCCTGCTGGCTTGCAGGAATTCGTCGGTCGCCAGCAAGTCACTTGGAATGAAATGATGGCCGCGTCTTTGACGGGTGTCGTTCCCGTGATTTTGATCTTCTTCTTCCTTCAGAAATACCTCGTCGCCGGGCTGACGGCAGGCGCGGTGAAAGAGTGACCTTCAGCA
>CAZMKY010000557.1:0-9443 GCA_964566835.1 uncultured Rhodobacterales bacterium | reverse complement strand
TCGCGGTTGTCGCCGATGAAGAAGTAATGGCTATCCGGCACTGTGACCGGCCCGGAGTTGTCCAACCGGTACCCGTCCTGCCAGTTCAGAATGCTGTGCTGCTTGCCGTTTGGCAGGGTCTCGATCAGCTTTTCCTTCGTGCAGGTTCCGCCGCGCGGCGCGTTGTTCGAACACAAGGGTTCTGCGCGCGCCGGACCTTGTGGCAGGTTGACTTCTTCAAACTGGCCCGCAGGCACTTGCGGTGCAGGTGATCCGTTGATGTAGAGCGTCCCGGACCGCATCTGGATGGTGTCGCCGGGCAGGCCGACAACACGCTTGATGAAATCAGTGCCGTTGACCGGATGACGGAAGACCGCGACATCGCCGCGTTCCGGTTCCGACCCCATGATGCGACCTTCGAAGGGGCACATCGAGAACGGGCAGGAATGCTGCGAATAGCCGTAGGCCATCTTGTTCACGAAGAGAAAATCACCGACCAGCAACGTGTCTTTCATGGACCCCGACGGGATCCAGAACGGCTGGAAAAACAGGGTCCGAAAAACGCCTGCGATCAGCAGTGCATAAACAATGGTCTTGATCGTTTCGATCATGCCCTCGGCAAGGTTGCCGTCTTCGTTTCTGAACACTGCTCTTACGCTCTCACAATTTTTGATCTCAGGGTTTGTCCGTGTCCGACGCCCCGGTGTCAACCGGGCGCGCTTCGATGACGACAAAGGCTTGGGCCCAAGGGTGATCATCCGTCAAGGTGACATGGATCAGAGCTTCGTGACCGTCAGGCGTCATTTCGGCCAGCCGCTCCGCCGCCCAGCCGGTGACGTGCATGACGGGTTGGCCCGTCCGAAGGTTGGTGACGGCCATGTCTTTCCAGGCAATGCCCATCCGCAGGCCGGTGCCTAGGGCTTTGGAACACGCCTCTTTCGCGGCCCAACGCTTGGCGTAGGTGGCCGCCGGGTCCGGGCGACGCTCGGCTTTCTTCTGTTCGATCTCGGTGAAGACTCGATTGCGGAAGCGATCACCGAAGCGGACAAGCGTGCCTTCGATGCGCTCGATATTGCAAAGGTCTGTTCCAACACCAAGGATCATGCGCCGGGTTATGGCGGGGAAGCGGGTCAAATCGCAAGCAGGCTTAGCATTCATCAATCTTTTTCGCGCACAAACGGCCAAATGATCAGACGGTTTTCGATGGTTGCGATGATTGTTCTCGCGGGCTGCTCAGGCCGGGCGTGGAATACCACGGTCGCTGACACGCCTGCTGTCCGCGCCGCCATGCTGGCAAGCGTCGTGCCGGGCCAGACGACGGATGGCATGTTCATCGGCCAATGGGGGCGCCCGACGCAGATCCTGACCGAAGGCGGACAGACCAGTTTCATCTATCGCAACATGAAGGGGCCTGAGAACACGCGACTTCTGCAATTGGGCGACAGCGTTCGCTATGTCATCGTCGATTTTCAGTATGGCATCGCCGTTGGTGCAAGAAGTTCCGAATCCGTGGGCTGTCGGGCAACCTTCCCGCCGCGCCCGCCAAGCTATGCCTTGGACAACCCGGCGACCGTCCACCCGGTCAATTGCCGCTTGGCGGGTCCGCCGGGTGTCTTGTCGGATCGCTACGGCACCGGGCGAGGTGCCGCAGGCAAATACAAGTAAGGCTTAGCCGCGCGCCTCCAGCATCAAGGCGCGCATTTCCTGAATAGCGGGTTCCAAGCCTCGGAAAATGGCCTCACCGATCAGGAAGTGACCGATGTTCAACTCAACGACTTCAGGAAAAGCGGCCACTGGTCCGACGGTGTCATAGGTCAGGCCGTGCCCGGCGTGGACCTCCAGCCCCAGATCGTGGGCAAAGGCGGCCATGTCTCTCAGACGCTCCAGTTCCGCGTCACGGTCATCAAAGCGGCCTTCGGCATGCGCGTCGCAATAGGCCCCTGTATGCAACTCGATCACCGCTGCCCCGATGCGGTTCGCGGCTTCGATCTGGCGCTTGTCAGCCGCAATGAAGATCGACACACGGCACCCGGCATCCGCGAGCGGCGCAATGAAATGCGCCAACCGGTTTTCATCCTGCGCCACTTCAAGACCGCCTTCGGTCGTCCGCTCTTCCCGCTTCTCGGGCACGATGCAGACGGCGTGCGGCTTGTGGCGCAGCGCAATGGCCTGCATTTCGTCCGTTGCAGCCATCTCGAAGTTCAGTGGAACACTCAAGGCTTCGACCAGCTGCTCAATGTCCCTGTCAGAGATGTGACGCCGATCTTCGCGCAAGTGGGCCGTGATCCCGTCGGCGCCGGCCATTTCTGCAAGTTTGGCTGCGCGCACCGGATCCGGCACGTCTCCGCCGCGCGCGTTTCGCACGGTGGCCACGTGGTCGATGTTCACACCAAGACGCAGGGGACCCACAGGGGGGCGGGAAGCCGACATTTCAAACACTCCTTCAGACGTGTGGCGACCCTAGTGCCGCGCGGCACGAGGGGAAACCACTTCCGCGACATGAAGGCTGGCTTAATCCACCGGACGCGACAAAGTGCGGGACCGTACGGCCTCGCGCTTTTTCGCGAACTTCTTCTTCAAACGTGCCACGCGGGCCTTCTGATAGGCTGAAATCAGAGGCTTGGAGAGGAAGTAGGACGCAATGCCCGCGGCCAGACCCGGGGCGAGCCCGCCCACCAGATAAGGCAAAAAGATCCGCCGCCAGAAATCGCCAAGGCGTCCCCAACGCGTGATGTCATCCGTGAACATGGCAACGAAGTTCCGCCAAAGTTCGATCGATGCACCACTGAAGGCGGCGGCGATGTCCTGCAGCGGGACGATGGGCTGTCCCAGCAGGGTCGAGCCGATTTCCATCGCCAGTACCGCGATAAATGGAAAGGTGATCGGGTTTCCGAAGAAGGTGGCCAACAGCGCAGCCAGAATGTTTCCGCGAAGCGCCCATGCCAGGACTGCCGAAACCACGAAGTGAAAGCCGAAAAAAGGTGTGAAGCTGGTAAAGACACCCGCGCCAATGCCACGGCTGATCTTGTGCGCCGGGTCTGGCAGTCGCCGCAGGCGATGGATCACGTATCTGGACGCACGTCCCCATCCACCTTTCGGCCAAAGCGACCGGGCGAAGGCTTCTAGATAGGTTCTGGGCTGACGCCGCTTGAACACGATTTATCAGTTCCCCCTCAGGGCTTGCGTGCCAGATCGCGGTGGCGGGCAATCTCGGCGACGTCGGTGTCGGCTTCGAGGGCCAGCATGACCTTGTGCAAGTGCTCGTTGTCTCTCAATTCTGCGTCGACAATGAGGCGATAAAAGTCCGGCTTTCGCTCCATGAAGACCAGATCGGAGATATTCGCATGTTGCTCTCCGATCAATGTGCAGATCCGCCCCAGTACCCCGGCGTCATTTGAGATTGTAAGATCCAGGCTGACGACATGGACCGGCGGGTGCTTGCCTTCGGCCCAATGCAGATCAATCCAGCGGTCGGTGTCGGCTTCGAATTCGGTCAGCGCCTCGCAGTCAATCGCATGGATCATGGCACCCTTGCCGCGATAGCGGATGCCGACAATGCGCTCGCCGGGCAGCGGCTGACAGCAATCCGCACGGCGGAACGTCTGCCCCGGGTTCAGGCCGACGACGGCGCGGGCTGTGTCGATCTCATCGCCCGATTCCTGCGCCAGATCGGGATAGAGCGTTTCGATCACATCTCTGGCCCGTAGCTCTGCTGATCCGATCCGAGCCAGAAGCTCTGGCGCGCCATTGATGCTCATCGCCTTTGCCGCCGTCCTCAGCGCCTTTTCGGTCGCGCGCTTGCCGATCTGCTCGAAGCCGACGCGCACCAGTTCGCGACCAAGCTTGATGAAGCGTTCGCGGTCTTCCTCGCGCAGGCTTCGGCGGATCGCAGCCTTTGCCCGTCCGGTTGTGACAATGTCGATCCAGGTGACCTGCGGGCGCTGCCCTTCGGCGGTCATGATCTCAACCGATTGACCGTTCTTGAGGCGGGTCCAGAGCGGGACACGAATCGCGTCGACTTTCGCGCCGACGCAGCTGTCGCCAATGCGTGTGTGGATCGCATAGGCAAAGTCGAGCGGCGTGGCACCCCGTGGCAGTTTGACGACCTCGCCCTTCGGCGTGAAGCAGAAGACCTGGTCCGAATACATCTCCAGCTTCACATGCTCGAGGAATTCGTCATGGTCTTCCGCGCTATCGAACCGTTCCGTCAGGGTCGCGATCCACTTGGCCGGATCGACGGCGAAGGGGTTTTCTGCGCGAACACCGTCGCGGTAGCTCCAGTGTGCGGCCACACCGGCTTCGGCCACCTCGTGCATTTCGCGCGTTCTGATCTGGATTTCTACGCGCTTGCCGTCGCGGCCGGACACCGTCGTGTGGATGGAGCGATAGCCGTTCGATTTCGGTTGGCTGATATAGTCTTTGAAGCGCCCGGGAACGGCGCGCCAGCGCTGGTGGATTGCGCCCAGAACGCCATAGCACTGCGCTTCTGTTCCGGTGATGATCCGAAACCCATAGATGTCGGATAGACGCGAGAAGCCGATCTCTTTTTCCTGCATCTTGCGCCAGATCGAGTAAGGCTTCTTGGCCCGGCCAAAGACGTCGGCCGGAATATCCGCTTTCTCAAGCTCGTATTCGATGTCCGTCGTAATCTTCTGAATGACATCGCCAGTTTCACGCTGGAGCGTGATGAAGCGCCGGATGATCGAATTGCGCGCCTCGGGGTTCAGGACCCGGAACGCCAGATCCTCAAGCTCTTCCCGCATCCACTGCATGCCCATCCGGCCCGCAAGCGGCGCGTAGATATCCATGGTTTCGCGGGCTTTCTGGGCCTGCTTTTCCGGCCGCATGGAGCGGATGGTGCGCATGTTGTGCAAGCGGTCGGCAAGCTTCACGAGGATCACGCGCAGATCCTTCGACATCGCCATGAAGAGCTTGCGGAAATTCTCGGCCTGCTTGGTCTCTGTCGACGACAACTGAAGATTGGTCAGCTTGGTGACCCCGTCGACCAGTTCGGCAACCTCGGTCCCGAATTTCTTTTCAACCTCTGCATAGGTCGAACGCGTGTCTTCGATCGTATCGTGGAGCAGGGCGGTGACGATGGTGGCATCGTCCAACTGTTGCTCTGTCAGGATGGCGGCAACGGCGACAGGGTGCGTGAAATACGGCTCGCCCGAATGCCGGAACTGGCCGTCATGCATTGCCTCGCCATAGGCGAAGGCGTCCTGAATCAGTTTGGCATTGGTTTTCGGGTTATAATTGCGGACCAGCGTGATCAGGTCATCGGCATCTGTCATCCGGTCCGCACCCCGGTCGGGCCAGCTTTAACGCTGGCCTTGAGCTTCCATCAGAGCGCGCAGAAGCTTCTCTTCGTTCATGTCGTCGTCGGCAGGCTTGTCAGCCTCGGCGCCCATCAGAAGCGACATCGCGTCTTCTTCCGGCTCGTCGACTTCGATCTGCGTCTGCTGAGCTTCGATCATCCGCTCGCGCAGTTCCGTGGCCGATTGTGCCTCATCGGCGATTTCGCGCAGCGATACGACAGGGTTTTTGTCGTTGTCGCGGTCGACGGTCAGGGGGGCACCGGTCGAAATCTCACGGGCGCGGTGCGCCGCGAGCATCACAAGCTCAAATCGGTTCGGAACCTTGTCAACACAGTCTTCAACCGTCACGCGGGCCATCTGGAACTCCGTCAGGGATTGGGATCAGAACGTGGACGTAGGCGGAGCATAGAGAAAATGCAAGTAATAAAAGGCGTCTGCCCAAGTGGACGCTAGGTAAATCTTGCTTTTTGTTAAGTCTGGCGTAAGAGAAAATCCGCCAAAATTGCAGTGCAACGCGCGACAAGCGTGATTTGTGCTATACTAAAGAGATACGCGACCAGAACATTTGGATAGTTGCATATATCAGTCATGTGTAAGTAAAGGTTGGTTTACGTGCGGGTTAGTTGACTTCACAACCACTCACTCAGCTACCGCGCCAACAAAATGAATTCGGAAGGTTTCCGCATGTTTTATCGGGACGAGCGCTTGGCGCTGTTTATTGATGGGTCAAACTTGTACGCCGCTGCGAAGGCACTGAACTTCGACATTGACTACAAACTTCTGCGACAGGAATTCATGCGCCGCGGAAAACTTGTGCGGGCGTTCTACTACACCGCGCTGCTGGAAAATGACGAATACTCGCCGATTCGGCCTCTTGTGGATTGGCTGCACTACAACGGCTTCACGATGGTGACGAAGCCCGCGAAGGAATTCACGGACAGTCAGGGCCGTCGCAAGGTCAAAGGCAACATGGACATCGAGCTTGCCGTCGATGCGATGGAGCTTGCACCGCGTGTCGATCACATCGTGCTGTTCTCTGGCGACGGTGATTTCCGTCCGCTGGTCGAAAGCCTGCAGCGTCAGGGCGTGCGCGTTTCGGTCGTCTCCACGATCCGCAGCCAGCCGCCGATGATTGCAGATGAACTGCGCCGCCAGGCAGATAACTTCATCGAACTGGAAGAACTTCGCGACGTCATCGGTCGTCCGCCACGCGAATTCCACAACGACAACGAAGCCGTGGGCTAAAGCCGGACCACCGGACTTTACGCGTCTTCTTCTGGGCAGTAGGTCTGGCAGGTGAAGGAGCCTGCCGATGACCAAGCCATCTTTGACATTGCATCTTGCCGCGCCGCGCGGGTTCTGCGCGGGCGTCGACCGCGCAATCAAGATCGTGGAAATGGCGTTGGACAAATGGGGAGCCCCCGTTTTTGTCCGCCACGAGATCGTTCACAACAAGTTCGTCGTCGATTCACTCCGCGACAAAGGCGCCGTCTTTGTCGAAGAGCTTGAAGACTGCCCGGACGACCGCCCCGTCATCTTTTCAGCCCATGGCGTGCCGAAGGCCGTGCCGGCAGAAGCTGCCCGCCGCGAAATGGTCTATGTCGATGCGACATGTCCCTTGGTGTCCAAGGTGCATATCGAAGCCGAACGCCATCATTCCAATGGTCTGCAGATGGTGATGATCGGACACGAAGGTCATCCGGAAACCGTGGGCACAATGGGCCAATTGCCCGAAGGTGAAGTGATCCTCGTCGAAACGGTCGACGACGTCGCGACAATCACACCGCGCGATCCCGAACGTCTGGCCTATATCACCCAGACGACGCTGTCTGTTGACGACACCGCAGGGATCGTCGAAGCGCTGATGGCGCGGTTCCCGGCCATTGTCGGGCCGCACAAGGAAGACATTTGCTACGCCACGACCAACCGACAGGAAGCCGTCAAGGCAATGTCGCCTTTGATCGATGCGCTTCTGGTGATCGGTGCGCCCAATTCTTCGAACTCAAAACGTTTGGTCGAAGTTGGTCGGGCCGCAGGTTGTACCTATGCGCAACTGGTCCAGCGGGCGACTGATATCGACTGGCGCGCGCTCGAGGGGATCGGGTCCATAGGACTGACCGCGGGTGCCAGTGCCCCCGAGGTTCTGGTCAACGAAGTCATCGACGCCTTCCGCGAACACTACGACGTCACGGTAGAGCCTGTCGTGACGGCGGTTGAGAACGTCGAATTCAAGGTGCCACGCGTCCTGCGAGAGCCGGCGTGATGAGCCTGGACTTCCTGCTCACCGCGCTTGTCGTCTGTCTGGTGCCGGGCGTTGGCGTTGTCTACGTGGTCGCCACCGCTCTGGGCCGGGGCACGGCTGCCGGTCTGGCCGCGGCCTTGGGATGCACCTTCGGTCCTGTGCCGCATCTTCTTGCCGCGATCTTCGGGCTTGCGGCCGCCATGCACACTTCGGCCCTGTTGTTCTCGGTCATGAAATGGGCAGGCGTACTGTATCTTCTCTGGCTGGCTTGGGGCGCGCTGAAAGACGGCGGAACGCTGAACATTCAGCCAGAGCGGCGGGCCGGATCCTTGGCCGCGATCGCTTGGCGGGGGACGCTCTTGAATGTGCTGAACCCCAAGCTCTCCATTTTCTTTCTGGCACTCCTGCCGCCGTTTCTCAGCGGCAACCCCGCCACGGCCACAATGGAGATGGCGACCTTGGGCGCGATCTTCATGGCCGTGACCTTTGCGGTCTTTGTTGTCTATGCCGTTTTTGCATCCGGCGCTCGAACAGCAGTTCTGGGATCTGACCGGGTTCGCCGCTGGATGAACCGCGGCGTCGCGGGGGCGCTTGGCCTTCTGGCCGGGCGGCTTGCGCTGGAACGCGCATGAACGACTACCATTGCTTCGAAGGGCAGATCGAACCCATGACATGGGGCGATACGACGTTCACTGTGCTGCGCTTGCCGGCGGATGTGGCGGGCGCCCTTCAGGCCGAAGGCGCGAAGCGCGTCGAAGGTGAATTCGGGGAACACCCCGTCAATTTGGCATTGTCCAAGGCGCCGGTTCTGGACGGCATTTTTCTTTGGACAGGCAAAACGCTGCTGGAGGCCTCCGGCCTGGCGCCTGGCGAAAGGTTCGAGGTCAGGCTGAAAAAAGCCGATGCTTCCATCGTCGAGGTTCCAGACGATGTGCGCAGGGCGCTGAAATCCGGGGGGGTGCTGGACGATTGGGAAGCTCTGACGCCCGGCAACCGGCGCGGGCGGTTGCATCAGATTGAAACCGCAAAACGTGCCGAAACGCGCGCCAACAGGATATCGAAACTCGTGAGGGATCTGGCGTGATGAACATACCCAAGGCGCCACTCCTACTGGGATTGGCGGGGCTCATTCCTTTTGTCTGGGGCGCACTGACGATCCTTGTGCCGGGGCTTGCAGACTGGACCGCCGGCACCATCGGTCCGCGCTTTGTCGGACCCTATATCGGGCTGCAATACGGGGTTGTGATCCTGTCGTTCATGTCCGGTGTCATCTGGGGTTTTGCGACCAGGGCCAAAGGCGAAACCGCGGCGCTGCTCTATGCTCTGTCGGTCCTGCCGGCGCTTTGGGCGTTCTTCATGGTGGGCAGCGGGGCCGTATCTTCAGCGATCTATTTGAAGGCAGGTTTCGTCGGCCTCTTGTTCATCGACTGGACGGTTTGGCGGCATGGATTGGCGCCCGAATGGTGGATGCGACTTCGACTGTTGCTGACATCAGTGGTGGTCCTCTCCCTACTTGTGGTGGTGCTTTGATGGCCGACCAGGAAACCCTTGCTGTCTATGCCGAGCGCGCAGTCGACTACGCGGAACGCTTTCAGTTCAAAGAGGATGACCGGCACCTGCAGGCCTTCATGGCCAGACTGCCGGACGAAGCGCACGTGCTCGACCTGGGCTGTGGCGGCGGCAATGCGTCGGCTCTCATGATTGCGTCCGGTCTTCAGGTGGTCAGCTGGGATGCCTCTCCAGAGATGGGCAAGGTCGCACGCGAGGTGTGCGGCGTCGACGTGCGCGAAGCCACGTTTGACGATCTGGATGCTCTCAATGTCTATGACGGGATCTACGCCAACTTCTCGCTTCTTCACGCGCCGCGCGCCGAGATGGCAGGTCACCTGGCGCGCATCAGTGAT
>CAZMKY010000556.1:0-12966 GCA_964566835.1 uncultured Rhodobacterales bacterium | reverse complement strand
GTTGCCGGGCTGGTCCGAATGGGTCGCCCGGATAGGCTTCCTGAAAGACGAACCAATGATCCCCGTGGTCCGGATCGTCATATGTTGCGCCCAGCCGGCGGCGCACGCGCGTGCTGGCCATGGAGGGGCGGCGGCTGGTCTTGGGACCAAACAGATTCTCACCGTTTGGTCCGACAAAGCCAAGGTTCACCGCAAAAGCGCCGCCAGACCTCCGAAACTGGAATTGCACCAGCGATATGAAGCCGCTTTCATCGCGGACGAGGTTCGGATAGCTGCCTTTGAAGCCCGCCTCGCGCAGTGCTGGTACCGGCACCTTGCGCAAGGCGTGATCCATCTCCTCCCGCGTCCAACTCACCTGAGATCTGGCGGCGTCGCTTCCGCGGCCAGTTCCGCCACGACGTCTGTCAGCGTCAGCGTCTTCGACTGTTTCTCGCCAAGACGCCGCATCGAAACCGTGCGCTCTTCCACCTCGCGCCCACCAATGGCGAGGATCACGGGCACCTTGCCAAGCGAATGTTCGCGGACCTTGTAGTTGATCTTCTCGTTCCGGATGTCGGCCTCGGCGCGGATACCCTTGGCCTGCAGGGCCTGAACGACCTCGGCCACGTCGTCATCGGCATCTGACACGATCGACGCCACGACCACCTGTCGCGGCGCCAGCCAGAGCGGCATGCGACCGGCGTGTTCTTCGATCAGAATCCCGATAAAGCGCTCGAACGAGCCCAGCGTTGCCCGGTGCAGCATGAACGGCCGGTGCTTTTCGCCGTCCTGACCAATGAAGGTCGCGTCCAGACGTTCCGGCAGGTTCGGATCCACCTGGAACGTGCCACACTGCCAGGTCCGCCCGATGGCATCGGTCAGATAGAAGTCGAGCTTTGGCCCGTAGAAGGCGCCGTCGCCCGGCTCCAGCGTGTAGGTATAACCGGTCTTCCGAATGGCCTCTTCCAAGGCGCCTTCGACATAGTCCCAGCTTTCCTCGGTGCCGACGCGTTTCTCTGGCCGGGTCGCGAACTTGATCTCGAATTCCGGGAAGCCAAGATCGGCATAAACATCGGCCAGAAACTCGATGAAGCGCGCGCATTCGTCCTCGATCTGTGCCTCGGTGCAGAAGATATGCGCATCATCCTGCGTAAAGCCGCGCACGCGCATGATGCCATGCAACGCCCCCGACGGCTCGTAGCGCGAGCAAGACCCGAACTCGGCCAGCCGAAGCGGCAGGTCGCGGTAGCTCTTCAGGCCCTGATTGAACACTTGCACATGGCAAGGGCAGTTCATCGGCTTCAGGGCATTGATACGGGTATGTTCCTTGCTCTTGGCGCCTTCGGCGTTGTCGTCTTCGCCGTCCCGGCTCTCGTCGACTTCGACGATGAACATGTGGTGCTGGTACTTCTCCCAGTGGCCCGAGGCCTCCCAAAGCTTGCGATCCACCACCTGCGGCGTGTTGATCTCGCGGTAGCCACCGGCGCGCTGCTTCCGGCGCATGAAGTCCTGAAGCGCGGTGTAGATGGTCCAGCCATTCGGATGCCAGAACACCTGGCCCGGGGCCTCTTCCTGCATGTGAAACAGGTCCATCTCGCGGCCAAGGCGGCGGTGATCGCGCTTCTCGGCTTCTTCGAGGAAGGTCAGATGCTTTTTCAGGTCGTCACGGGTCTTGAAGGCCACGCCATAGATCCGCTGCAGCTGAGCATTCTTGCTGTCGCCCCGCCAATAGGCGCCCGAGACGCGCATCAGCTTGAACGCGTCTGCAGGCACCTGACCGGTGTGCTGCAGATGCGGCCCCCGGCAGAGATCCTGCCAATCGCCGTGCCAATACATGCGGATGGGCTGCCCGTCGTCGGGGATCGCATTCACCAGCTCGACCTTGTAGGGCTCGCCCGTATTCTCGTAATGCGCAATGGCATCGGCACGGCTCCAGACCTCGGTCCGGACCGGCTCGCGGGCGTTGATGATTTCTTTCATCTTGGCTTCGATCGCACCCAGATCTTCGGGTGTGAAGGGTTCCGCACGGTCGAAATCATAGTACCAACCATTCTCGATCACCGGGCCGATCGTGACCTTAACATCCGGCCAGATCTCCTGCACGGCGCGGGCCATGATATGGGCAAGGTCGTGCCGGATAAGTTCCAGCGCGGGCGCCTCGTCTTTCATCGTGTTGATCGCGATCGCGGCATCGGCTTCGATCGGCCAGGCCAGATCCCAATGCGCGCCATTCAGCGTCGCTGAAATCGCCTTCTTTGCCAAAGAGGTCGAAATATCGGCCGCCACGTCAGCCGCCGTTACGCCAGCAGCATATTCGCGCGCATTGCCATCAGGGAAAGTCAGGGAAATTTGGGCCATCAGCCTCAAGCTCCTCGTCAGTTTGGCGCCCACGGAACGCCCGGTTGCGGGTTATGTCGTGGCGCTGACATGGCAAGGCCGGCGTGCTGGGTCAAGCCCCATCATCGCCGTGCGCTTCTAACGGTCTTTCACTGGTCCTCAAATATCCCGGGGAGGTCCGGAGGGGCAGCGCCCCTCCGGCGAGGGCGGCCTCAGGCCAGCCGGGCGACCATGAGGGCTGAGAACATCAGAACACAGCAGACCCAGCCCAAGGTGAAGATGATCGGTCGCAGCGGAAATGCGGCGCGCCCGGTGATATAGCCAACGGCGTGGGCCACGCGCAGCCAGAAGAAGGCAATCGCCGTCCAATAGGTCAACGCGGTAAAGCCATCCACCCGGTCGACCAGCAGGACCAGCACGGCGAAAGGCACGAACTGCTCCAAAAGGTTCAGGTGGGCGCGGTAAGCCCGTTGAACCCAAGGTCGCTGGTGTCGGAAATCCGCCGGCAGGCGGAAACCGTCGGGTGCCTTCTCCGGCACGGTTCCCGCCGGCGCGGTGTTTACGCCGACAATATAAGGGATCCAGAGCGAGGCCGCCAAAAGCGTCAGCGCGCCGAGGATGCCCAGTTCGGTGGGCAAGCTTTCCATCACGGCTGATCCACTTTGATGGGCTCGCCAGTCTCAAGCCAGCTTTTCAGCGACGCGATATGGCGCATCCAGCCATCGGCCACACCCTCCTGTCCGGCAGGGATCTGGTAGTGTTCGCAAGTCAGCTTGCAGAACGGCCCCTCGACGTCGATCTGGAAGACGATTTCCGAGGTTTCGGTCAGTTCACCCCAGTTCGGCTCGAACGTCATCTCAATCCGGCTTTTCGGTTCCAGCCGGGTGGTGGTCTGGGCCAGCATCAACGACCCGTCCTGGCGCAGAATGCGCATGGTCTCACCCTCCACCGCGTCGCCTTCCGCGGCGCTGCACATAAAGTGGTAGGCGGCGACCTGATCGGCCTTTGTCAGCGCATCCCAAAGCGCATCCTGCGTGCAGCGGATCATCGTCTGGTGCACGAAGTCGGGTTTCATATCGGTGTCAAACATGGGGCGGTCTCCTTCAAGTCTGGTTTTCAAATCAATCAATCCGCGGGCCACGGGGCGGGCCAGAAGCGGCTCGATCCAACGATCGATGACTTCCTGAAGGGGGACGGCGTTCAGGTAGTGATATTTGAACCGCCCGACCTTCTTGGTCGTGATCAGGGACGCGTCCTCCAAAACACCAAGATGCTTCATGACACCAAAGCGGGTCATGTCCAGCTGGCTTTCCAGTTCGGAAAGCGTCTGCCCGTCCTTCTGGCGCAGGCTGTCCAGAAGGGCGCGGCGCGCCGGGTCGTTCAGGGCTTTGAAAATCGAATCCATGCAGATCTTATAGGTGACTAATTAATCACGTGTCAATATGGTCACCTATTTGGCGGGAACCGCCCGGCGCAAATGGCCGTTGACCGGCATGCGCGATACAACGTCCCCACTTGAAGAAACCGTCTTTGAGACGCTTGCCGACACGTCATCCGATGGCGGCATCTCACAGTCCGTGGCCAAGGACGAGGCCCGAAATTTCGTTCGGCACACGGCGTCGCTTGGCCTGACCAAAACGGCAGACGGGCTGATCGACCCCAAGCTCGTCCTGTCGTGGCTGCTGACGCATCTCGGCGCGCCCGCATATCTTGTCGGGCTGCTCGTTCCGGTCAGAGAGGCCGGTGCGCTTCTGCCGCAGCTGTTCTCGGCGCCCTACATCCGCGCCATGGCCCGGCGGAAATGGGCTTGGGCCGCGGGCAGTGCCGTGCAGGGGGTGTCTGCGGCGGTCATCGCGCTGGCCGGTCTCTGGCTGGAGGGCGCGTTGGCCGGCGTCGTCATCGTGACCGCACTGACGGCTCTGGCGCTTGGACGGTCTGTCTGTTCCGTCAGCTACAAGGATGTCCTTGGCAAGACCATCGGCAAATCCCGTCGCGGCACCGTCACCGGGACGGCGTCATCCATTGCGTCGGTCGCCGTCATGCTCTTCGCGGCCGCCCTGCTGGTTGGTGTCACGGACCGGCTTGTTCTTGTGCTGGCGGCCATCACGCTGGCGGCGGCCTTCTGGATGACGGCGGCCGTGCTGTTCGTGACGCTGACCGAAGACAATACGCCCAGTGACACGCCAGAGCATGCCTTGGCCGACGCGCTGGGCCAGATGCGGCTTTTGTCCGAGGACGGGCAGCTCAGGCTCTTCATCTGGACGCGCGGGCTTTTGGTCGGCACCGCGCTGGCCCCGCCGTTCCTCGTCCTGCTCGCCTCCGGCGCGGCCGAGGCGGCGTTTTCGCAATTGGGCGCGATGGTGCTGGCGTCGTCCCTCGCGGCGTTTTTGTCGTCTTATGTCTGGGGGCGTCTGGCGGATGTCTCCAGCAAGGGTGTTCTAACGCTTTCAGGCGTCTCTGCCGCGCTTGCCCTCGGACTGGCGCTGGTGCTGGATGCACTCGGGCTCTTCGGCACAGTATGGGCCGCCCCGGTGACGCTTTTCCTTCTGATGATCGCCTACAACGGCGTGCGTCAGGGACGTTCCACGCACCTTGTCGACATGGCCCCGGACGACCAGCGGGCGGCCTACACGGCGGTGTCGAACACCGTGATCGGCCTTGTCCTGATGGGGGCTGGCGTTTTCGGCGCCATCGCCTCCAGCTATGGTCCGGCATGGACAATCGGACTTTTCGCCCTGATGAGCGTGGCTGGCGCGCTTGTTTCGTTGCGTCTCAAAGAGGTTCAGAGCAGCTAGGCCCGTTGCATCATGCGTGACTTCCGCTAGCCTTCGCCGGACCGGGGGGCAGGAGGACACGTCGGGTGACAACGACTTTCGACACGGAAGACCAAAGCGGCGCGCGCCGCTTGGCCTATGACTTCACCGCAGGCCGGGGGCCGGGTGTCGTCTTCTTGGGCGGCTTTCGCTCTGACAAGGAAGGCACCAAGGCCATCCACTTGGAAAACTGGGCCGCGGCTCAGGGTCGTGCCTTTCTGCGCTTTGACTATTCCGGGCACGGGCAGTCATCCGGCGACTTCCTTGACGGGTCCATTGGCGACTGGGCCGAAGACGCGCGCGCCATTATCGAAGGCCTGACAGAGGGGCCACAGATCCTCGTCGGATCGTCGATGGGCGGATGGATCTCGCTGCTGATGGCCCGCCAGATCCCGGAAAAAATCGCAGGCCTCGTCACGATCGCGGCCGCTCCCGACTTCACCGAAGACGGGATGTGGGCCAGTTTCGACGCCGACCAGCGCGCAGCGCTGGAACGCGACGGACAAGTCGCGCTGCCGTCGGACTATTCAGATGACCCCTACATCATCACGCGCCGCCTGATCGAAGACGGGCGCAACCAGCTTGTGCTGCGCGATCCCCTGCATTTGCCGTTTCCAACCCGCTTTCTGCAAGGCACGGCGGACGCGGATGTCGACGTGTCGGTCGCGCATCGCCTTCTGGACCATGCAACTGGCGACGACATGCGGCTCACCTTGGTCAAAGGCGCAGATCACCGGTTCTCGGACCCCGATTGCCTCGCCCTGATCGAAGCGTCGGTCGAAGACGTCATCCAACGCGCGGGAGTTTGACATGTTTGGCCTCTTGAAAGCGCTTGGCTACATCATCGTCGCCCTGATCGCCGCCATCGGCGTGCTCTGGGTGGTGGGACCTTATGAGCCTGCGGACATGTCGCGCCGCTTCGACGCCAACCAGATCGGTGACGACATCGACGCCTACCTGGCCGCTGAGGAAGCCAAGGTCGAAGGGATCACGCCGGGCGCCGAGAAATCCGTCGTCTGGGCCGGGTCGCCCGGCGAAAAAACCGATCTGGCAATTGTCTATCTGCACGGCTTTTCCGCGTCGCCCATCGAAGCGCGCCCGGTGCCGGAACGCGTGGCCTCAAGCCTTGGGGCGAACCTCGTCCGGGTGCGTCTGAAAGGGCACGGGCGCGACGGCGCGGCCATGGCCACCGCAACCGTTGCCGATTGGGTCCGGGACATGGACGAAGCGCTGGCCATCGCCGACCGTATTGCGGACCGCACCATCGTGCTGGGCGTGTCCACGGGGGCGACGCTGGTCTCCGCCGGCCTTGTCGAGGACCGCGCAGACCAGATCGACGGCATCGTGATGATGTCGCCCAACTTCAAGGTGCGTAACCCCTTGGCCGTGGTTCTGGAGATGCCCGCAGTGCGCTATTGGGGCCCGGTGGCCTTTGGCGCTGAAAGGTCTTGGGAGCCGCACAACGAAGAACATGCGCGCGGTTGGACGACGACGTATCCGACCGTTGCAACGCTTCCGATGGCGGCCATGGTCAAGGCGGCGCGGGAGACGGATTACAGCGACATCCAGATCCCGGTTCTGATGCTCTACGCGTCGACCGATCAAGTGATCGACCCAGACTTCGCAAAGGAAATTCTGGCGGGGTGGGGCGGCCCGGTGACCTTGTCCGAACATACGCTGACATCCGATGACGACCCGTCCCAGCACCTGTTGGCGGGCGACGCGCTCAGCCCGGCGCGCAACACGTTGGTCGCGGAAGAAATCATCGCTTGGATCGAGGGGCTCTAGACCATGGCGTCGGCGCTTGTCGCACTTGCCCTCGCAGCACTTGTCTGGCTGACGGTCTTTCAGCTTCTGCTTGCTCTTGGGGTGCCTCTGGGTCGCTTGGCCTGGGGCGGGGCGGATCGCATTCTGCCCCCGAACAAGCGTGTGGCCAGCGTGATCGCGGCTGCGATGACGGCGATTGCTGCGCTTTGTCTGACAGATCATCTTGGGCTGACGTCCAGTGTGCCGGATGTCGTTGAAAGACCGCTGCTCTGGGTGCTTCTGGGCCTGTTCGCCCTCAGCACGATTGCCAATTTCGCGACCTCTAGCCGGGCCGAGAAAATTCACGGCGTTCCCTTGGCCGCTATCATCACGATTGGCATTGCGGCGGCCGTTTTCGGCTGATCAGAACGTCGCCAGAAAAGCGAAAACCGCGTCCTGAACCGGGGAAGTCCACATCGCATGGTGGCCTTGATCCGGGACCACCACCAAGTCTTTCTGGGCAGAGCTGGCGGCGGCAAAGATCGTCTGCCCCATGTCGAGCGGCACCAGCGTGTCCGCCTCGCCATGCACCACCAGCAGGGGTTGTGTCACGCCGGACGCGCGCCCCGCACTGTCCCAGATCTGGGTGAACAAGTGCCCTACATTTTCCGCCGGATACTGGCGGGCCACCAGTTCGGGAATGGATGTGAACGGCGCTTCAAGGACCAGCGCATCGCCCACACCGTCTGCGGCCAGTTTGATGGCGATCGCGGTTCCAAGGCTCTCCCCATAAAGGATCAGCGGTCGTGCCTCGATGCTTTCGGCAAGGGCCAGTGCGTCGGCGGTCAGCGTCGCTTCGGTTGGCGCGCCGGAAGACCCCGACGACCCGCGATAGGCCGGCGCTACGACGCCAAAGCCCTGATCCAGCATTCTGCCATAACGCCACGCCCGGTCCGACAATGTGCCCGCGTTGCCCGGCAAATAGAGAACCGTGGGTTTGCCGGCGGCGGCCTCTGCGCGCCACACGATCAATTCCTCGCCATCGTCGGTCGGAAAGCGCGTTTCCTTCAGGCGTGCCTCTCCGGCGGTGTCGGGGGTCGAATATGCACTGTCAAAGGGATAAACGACGCGAAGTTCGTGACGCTCGATGAACCACGCCACGTAACTCGTGGTCAGCGTGACCAGCAAAGCTCCGAAAACATTCATTCGCCTATTCTATAGGGCAAAAGTCCGCGTTCGTCATGGTTCACGTTTAACGCATGTTCCAAGGGCGGCACGGCACGCTGGTGGCAGGCGGTCCGGGCACAGATCCGACAACTTATGCCAATCGGCTCAAACGCCTGCGCTGCCCCCAGATCCAGACCGTCGGCATAGACGATATTGCCCGCATGGCTCACTTCGCAGCCAAGCGCGATGGCATAGCGCTGCTCGGGCGCGCGGAACGCGCCGCCGCCGTGCCGAATGTCGCGCGCCAGACAGAAATACCGCACACCATCCGGCGTTTCGGCCAACTGCCGAAGGAAGTGCCCGGGCGTTTCAAACGCGCGGTGTACGTTCCAAAGCGGACAGGCGCCCCCGAAGCGGGCAAATTGCAACCGCGTGGCCGAATGGCGCTTGGTGATCGTCCCCGCCTGATCGACGCGCACGAAGAAGAACGGAACCCCCTTGGCCCCCGGCCTTTGCAGCGTCGACAGCCTGTGCGCGACTTGTTCGATCGACGCGCCAAAGCGGTGGGCAAGACGTTCAAGATCGTGGCGCATATCGCCCGCGGCGTCCAGAAACTGGCCGTAGGGCATCAGGGCCGCGCCCGCGAAATAGTTCGCCATGCCGATCTTCGCGATCGCCCGCGCTTCATCCGAACGGAAGCGTGCCAGATCCAGCGTGGCTTCCAGCAGATCCTCCTGCGTCAAAAGCGCGATCTGGTGCAGAATTTGAAAGCGCCGGGTCTCTGGCGCCGCGCGGGCCGACAGGATCAGCCGTTTTTCCTCCGGCAAGAACCGGCGAAGCGCGCCGGCACTCTCGTCCAGCGTTAAGGTGATGCCCAAGGCCTCCAAGGCGTCTGCCGCGGCCCCGTCGGTATCACCGGCGGCATTGAAACGCTCTGCCGCGCGATCGACGGCGTCGATATAGTTGTCGCAATAGTGGAAGAAGTCGCGGACCTCTTCCCACGGGCTGACGCCCGGGCGCACATCCGCCTGATCCAGCGCCTCGTCCAAGGACGCCAGCCTTTCGTTGATCTGGCGGTAGGCCCGATGCAGATCGAGAAAGGCGCGCGCAAAGGCCGGCGCGTTTTGCGCCGCCAAGCGCAGGTCCGCCAACGGCGCGCCGCTTTCGGCAAAGACCGGATCGGCCAGCGCTTCGGTCAGGTCGCTGACCATGCGCTCTCCGTCTCCGGCCGACAATGTCGAGACGTCGAAATCGAACTCTGCCACCAATGCAATGATCACAGCCGTCGAGACCGGCCTGTGATTGTTCTCCATCTGGTTGAGATAGGGCAGGGAGATGCCAAGCTTCTCGGCAAAGATCTTCTGCGTCAGCCCAAGCCGCGTTCTCAACTCGCGCAATGTCGCGCCGGCAAAAAGCTTCTGTGCCCGTGTCATGCGGCCCCCGTCTTTGCCGCCACGCGCGGCAAGTATTTTGCAAAGTCGTCTTCATCCCAGTCCGGCCCGGTCAAGGTCCGAAGTGGCATCTTGTTCGGTGTCATCGGTTTCCCGGCACGCATCTCATAAGCCAAGGGCGCCGCGTCGCGCAGCGCGTCCATGCCGCCCGCCAGCCCGCCGGTATGCAAGTCGGTGTCAAAAGAATCCGGGTTCTTTTCCGTGCCTCGGACGACGTCTTCGCCCTGCAGGATTAACCAGCCGCGAAATTGCTCAAAGCTGTCGTCCGAACACCCGCCTTGCAGCAGGTAGGCCAGCGCCCAGATGTCCGTCCGGTAAAGGTCCGCATCCAGCGTGCGCAGGATCTTGTCGAATGCCTTGATCTCTGCCGGTTTGAACCCGGCCAGCCGGTCGGCAAGCGTCTCAAGTCGTTCAGCCAAAGGAAGGGCAGGATCACCGATCAGGTTCCAGAAAAGGCCTTCGTCCATCTTGCGCGGATCAGGCTTGCCGTCAGGCTTTGGGCGCGCTTCGGCCTCCACCGCGGCGATGTCGGCGGCGATCCGTTCAAGATCCGAAGCTTGGGCCTTGGCATAGGCGGCGAAGTCGCGAAATTCGCCCAGTATCCTCAGCATTACGCGTTTCTTTTCAGGGATCTTTGCAACCGTTGCGTCGTGGCTCGCCCTTTGCTCGGCTTCGGGGGCCATCCAGTTCTTGATCATCTTGAAGCCGCGTGTCCGCTCTCCGACATACCACCAGAAATGGCTCTTGGCGGCGGCAACATGGCTGCGCCAGATCCGGCAGGCGCGTGGCCCTTCGCCCAGATCGGCCAAACGGTGGCAGACGGCGCTGGTCCCGCTGTACATTGTGTTGAAGAAGCCTTCGCCAGAGGTTGTGTGATAGGCCTCGATGGCGTCGAACAGGCGCCGCTCGAAGTATTGATCCTGTATCCACTCGAACCCCGGCGTCCCGTGCGAATGATAAAGCGCTTCGCCTTCGACCTTCGCGAACTTCCCCATGTCCTCCATCTCGACAAGGGCTTCGATATAGTCGTCCCAATCGGCGTCCAGCTTGCGGAACTTCGGAGTGAACCCCCGAATGACGCGATCCGGGCCCATCTCCATCTTCTTGATATCTGATAGGCGCATTGCTGTCCCGTCCCTCTTTGCAAAGAGGGTGGCCGGGTTTTGCGAAGTCTGCAAGCCTCAGGCGGCGGCAAGCCTCTTGTTGCGCCGGATGACCAGCAGGATGGCCACCAGTGACAACGCGGAGGAGGCGAACATGATCGCCACCAAAGGCAGGTCGCCACTGCCAAGGCGCAGCATCAGGCCCGCGAATTCAGACAGGGCCGATCCACCGCCGATCATGATGGCGCTGCCAAGGCCTCCGGCGGTTCCGGCAAGGTGCGGTCTGACGGAAAGCATGCCTGCGCTGGCGTTGGGCATTGTCAGGCCATTGCCGATGCCGACGAAGGTGCAAAAGGCGAAGAAGATCACGGCCGAGCCATAGCCGAAGGCCGACAGCCCGAATTGCAGCGCGAGCCCGGCGGTCGAAATCGTCGCGCCCCAGACGATCATCTGGTCGACGCCGTAGCGTGTGGAATATCGGCCGGAATAGAAATTGCCGAGAGCGTAGCCAATCGCAGGCGCGCCAAATCCGACGCCGGACCAGAAGGGTGACAGGCCATAGACTTCATCGGCCACATACGGCGCGCCACCCAGAAACGCGAAGAAGGACCCGGACGCAAAAGCAGCGGCAAACACGTAGCCCCAGAAGCGCTGCGATTTCAGCAACTCGGGGTATTCCCGCACTTGGTCACGGAACGTGCGGCCCCCGCCGCGCGACGTCTCGCCCTGATCGAAAAAGACCAGAGCTGTGATCGCAGTCCCGGCCACGAAAAGGAAGATGAACGTCGCTTGCCAGCCAAAGGCCTGATCCAAGGCGCCGCCGATCATGGGTGCAAACATCGGCACCAAAGCCATGCCCATCGTGACGTAGCCGATCATGGACGCGGCTTCGTTTGTGTCGACCATGTCGCGCACGATGGCCCGGCTCAGCACCAGTCCGACGGCAACAGCGCCCTGCAACATCCGGAATGCCAGAAAGGTTTCGGCATTGGGCGCCATCAGGCAGCCCAGCGTCGCCACGAGGAAGACTGCAAAAGACACCAGCGTCAGCGGGCGGCGGCCAAAGCGGTCCGAGAAGGGGCCGACAAAAAGCTGCAGGACGGCAGTGACGAACAGGTACAGCGATACCGACCGCTGCATCGTGGTGTAATCCGTCTCGAAATAAGCCGTCATCGCCGGGAGCGAGGGCAGAAAGACGCTCATGTTCATCGCGGCCAATCCGGCCATCAGAACCAACGTCAGGATATGTGGTGGGGTCGAGCGGTCCAGAAAGCGGACCGTTGGCTTCGAACTCATGCCCCCAGACCTAGTGCGCGTTTCCGCGCCTGTCTAGCGCGGCAGCACTGTGCGGATGCGCACAGAGAAGAATTTGCAAATCTTGTATTTCTCTATTCGAAAAATTTGCAAATTTGCCAAGTTTTGCTTTCCGACCGCGCGCGCGAAGGCTAGGTCGGGCGGATGGGGCGGACGCGCCCCTGTGAAAGACCGAAGCGGGGAGGAACCGATGACCGATATTCTTGCTGAATTGCAGGCCCGACGCGACGAAGCGCGCCTTGGCGGTGGCCAGCGCAGGATCGACGCCCAGCATGCCAAGGGCAAGCTGACGGCGCGCGAACGGATCGAGCTCTTGCTGGACGAAGGGTCTTTCGAAGAATTCGACATGTTCGTCACTCACCGCGCGACCGATTTCGGCATGGCGGCGAACAAGCCTGCTGGCGACGGCGTCGTCACCGGCTGGGGCACGATCAACGGGCGCATGGTCTACGTCTACAGCCAAGACTTCACGGTCTTCGGCGGGTCTCTCTCGGAAACCCATGCGCAGAAAATCTGCAAGATCATGGATATGGCGATGCAGAACGGCGCGCCTGTGATTGGTCTGAACGACTCGGGCGGTGCACGAATCCAGGAAGGCGTAATGAGCCTTGCCGGCTATGCCGAGGTGTTCCAGCGCAACATCATGGCCTCCGGCGTCGTGCCGCAGATCAGTGTCATCATGGGGCCATGCGCCGGGGGCGCCGTCTATTCCCCGGCGATGACGGACTTCATCTTCATGGTGCAGGATTCAAGCTACATGTTCGTCACTGGCCCCGATGTGGTGAAGACGGTCACGAACGAAGTCGTCACGGCGGAAGAACTGGGTGGCGCGTCCACCCATACCAAGAAATCCTCCGTGGCCGATGGCGCTTTCCGCGATGACGTGGAGGCCCTGTTGGAGATCCGCCGCCTCGTCGACTTCCTGCCGCTCAACAACCGCGAGAAGCCGCCGGTCCGGCCCTTCTTCGATGACGTGGCGCGGGTGGAGGAGAGCCTTGATACGCTCATTCCGGCCAATCCTAACTCGCCCTATGACATGAAAGAGCTGATCGTGAA
>CAZMKY010000555.1:0-1751 GCA_964566835.1 uncultured Rhodobacterales bacterium | reverse complement strand
AAGGCGGGGCACGTTCTTGCAGATGATGGGCTGACGGAAGATCACGCCGCCGAGGATGTTGCGGATGGTCCCATTTGGAGAGCGATACATGCGCTTTAGGCCAAATTCCTCGACGCGGTCTTCGTCAGGGGTAATGGTGGCGCATTTCACGCCGACACCGATTTCCTTGATCTTGTTTGCAGCGTCCACCGTGATCTGGTCATCGGTGTCATCGCGCGCCTCGATCCCCAGATCGTAGTAGAGCAGATCGATATCAAGGTAAGGCAGGATCAGCTTGTCTTTGATGAACTGCCAGATGATGCGGGTCATTTCATCCCCGTCGAGTTCGACGACGGGGTTATCGACTTTGATCTTGGTCATGAAAACGGGCCTTCACATACGGTTCCGATTGGCTGTGTCCTAGAGGGATTCTGGCTGTAAGGGAAGTCTGTATACGCTGGTATACCAAAATTGTCGCAACAGGTCGGACGAGTTTTGTCAGTCTGGTGTTTAGCTTGTGAACCTCTAATGTGACCTTCGGGAACATATCGGGGAGGGACGCCAGGTGACTGACTTTCTGCTGCTGGCTTTTATCTTTTTGATTGCAGGCGTGATCGCCGTGCCAATCGCGTCGCGGTTGGGGCTGGGGTCAGTACTGGGCTACCTGATCGCGGGGATCGTCATCAGTCCGATCCTCGCGCTGCTCGGGGTCGACGTGATCTCCATTCAGCATTTCGCAGAGTTTGGCGTCGTAATGATGCTGTTCCTCGTCGGACTGGAATTGGAACCCAGAAAACTCTGGGAATTGCGCGCACGGCTGCTGGGGCTGGGCGGTGGGCAGGTTCTGCTCTCCACTTTGGCCATCATGGGAATTGCCATGGTCTTCGGTATTGCGTGGAGCATCGCACTGGCGATTGGTCTGGTGCTGGCTTTGTCCTCGACTGCGATCGTGCTGCAGACCTTGAATGAAAAAGGTTTGATGAAGTCAGACGGCGGACAATCGAGTTTCTCGGTTCTGTTGACGCAGGACATCGCTGTCATTCCAATGCTGGCATTGCTTCCCTTGATCGCAATGCCGGACCTGATGGAAACGTTTACGTCTTCCGCGGATGCAGTCGGGCACGGCGCAGAGCATGGCGGCGATCATGGCGGCGGGCACGGTGACGGCCACGACGACGATCACGGAGAGGGCGACCATGGCAGCGGAATGAGCCTGGTTGATGGCCTGAATGGCTGGCAGACCGCGCTTGTAACCTTGTCGGCTATCGCGGCCGTTGTCGTCGGCGGCAGTTTCCTGACGCGACCACTTTTCCGCTTCATTGCGGCCGCCGAATTGCGGGAAATCTTCACGGCCACCGCACTGATGATGGTGATCGGCATCGCGCTTTTGATGTCTCTTGTCGGGCTTTCGCCGGCGCTGGGCACCTTCCTTGCAGGCGTCGTCTTGGCCAACAGCGAATATCGCCACGAGCTTGAAAGCGACATTGATCCCTTCCGGGGACTGCTTCTGGGGCTGTTCTTCATCACGGTCGGCGCGGGCATCGACTTCGGTCTTCTGAGCGCGAATGTCGTGCAAGTGGTCGGTCTGACGATCGGTGTGTTGGTGGTAAAGGGGGCCATCCTGTTCGTCCTCGGGACGATTTTCGGATTGCGTGGCGCCGACCGTTGGTTGTTGGCGCTAGGCCTGGCAAAGGCGGGTGAATTTGGCTTCGTCCTGTTGTCCTTCACCGTGGCGAACGACGTCATTCCTGGCGTCATTGCTGACCAGCTTT
>CAZMKY010000554.1:0-1738 GCA_964566835.1 uncultured Rhodobacterales bacterium | reverse complement strand
GGATACCCAGGGCGTTAAAGACCGCAAGCAACGCCGTTCGAAGTACGGCGCGAAGCGTCCGAAGTAAGGAGAGCCACAGATGTCACGTCGTCACGCCGCCGAAAAACGCGAAGTGCTGCCCGACGCCAAGTATGGCGATCTTGTCCTTACCAAGTTCATGAACAACCTGATGATCGACGGCAAGAAGTCGGTCGCAGAGCGCATCGTTTATAACGCGCTTACCCGTGTTGAAACAAAGATCAAGCGCGCCCCTGTGGAAGTGTTCCACGAAGCGCTCGACAACATCAAACCTTCGGTCGAAGTCCGGTCGCGCCGCGTGGGTGGTGCAACCTACCAGGTTCCGGTCGAAGTTCGTCCCGAGCGTCGTGAGGCATTGGCCATCCGCTGGCTGATCACCGCCTGCCGCGCCCGCAACGAGAATACCATGGAAGAACGCCTCGCCGGTGAGCTTGCCGATGCCGTTCAGGGTCGTGGCTCTGCCGTGAAGAAGCGCGAAGACACGCACAAGATGGCCGACGCCAACAAAGCGTTCAGCCACTACCGCTGGTAACAAAATTTAGAGGAGCAGGCACATGGCCCGCGAATATCCCCTCGAGCGCTACCGTAACTTCGGGATCATGGCTCACATCGATGCAGGCAAGACGACCTGTTCGGAGCGGATCCTGTACTACACGGGCAAGTCGCACAACATTGGTGAAGTGCATGACGGCGCGGCCACCATGGACTGGATGGAGCAGGAGCAGGAACGTGGCATCACGATCACCTCGGCTGCAACCACCACGTTCTGGGAGCGCACGGAAGACGGCCAGACGGCTGACACCCCGAAGCACCGCCTGAACATCATCGACACCCCGGGCCACGTTGACTTCACCATTGAAGTCGAACGCTCGCTCGCCGTTCTCGACGGCGCTGTTTGCGTGCTTGACGGCAACGCCGGCGTTGAGCCGCAGACCGAAACGGTTTGGCGTCAGGCCGACCGCTACAAGGTTCCGCGCATCGTGTTCGTCAACAAGATGGACAAGATCGGCGCTGACTTCTTCAACTGCGTCGAGATGATCGAAGACCGCACCGGCGCCCGCGCCGTGCCGGTTGGCATTCCGATCGGTTCGGAAAGCGACCTTGAAGGTCTTGTTGACCTCGTGACCATGGAAGAGTGGCTGTGGCAGGGCGAAGATCTGGGTGCATCCTGGATCAAGGCGCCGATCCGCGACAGCCTCAAGGACATGGCTGACGAGTGGCGCGGCAAGATGATCGAAGCGGCCGTCGAAATGGACGACGACGCGATGATGGAATACCTCGAAGGCAACGAGCCTGACGTGCCGACCCTGCGCGCCCTGCTGCGCAAAGGCACGCTGGATCTGGCTTTCGTTCCGGTTCTTGGCGGCTCGGCCTTCAAGAACAAAGGTGTTCAGCCTCTTCTCAACGCCGTGATCGACTACCTGCCCAGCCCGCTGGACGTTGTCGACTACATGGGCTTCAAGCCGGGCGACGAAGACGAAGTTCGCAACATCGCACGTCGCGCTGACGATGACATGGCCTTCTCGGGCCTGGCGTTCAAAATCATGAACGACCCCTTCGTTGGTTCGCTGACCTTCGTTCGCATCTACTCGGGCCAGCTCGCCAAGGGCGACTCGATGCTGAACTCGACGAAGGGCGGCAACGAGCGCGTCGGTCGTATGATGATGATGCACTCCAACAACCGTGACGAAATCAGCGAAGCATTCGCTGGTGACATCAT
>CAZMKY010000553.1:0-2099 GCA_964566835.1 uncultured Rhodobacterales bacterium | reverse complement strand
AAGCGCCAAGAGCGCCGCGAGCACGGTCAGAACCGGAATGGCTTTGCCGGTGATCTGCCTAAGCGCCAAGGCCACGCGCCCCGACCGCCCGACCGCCGCGCCGGGCGCAGAGATGGGCGCGCCGGTCATGCCGCCGTCCATTCGTACTTGAGGTCCGGCAGGTTCTCTTCGTTGTCACCGTTGGAGCGTCCGACAATCTCAAACCCCTCGCGCTCATAAAAGCGCTGAGCGCCGCGATTGGCCACAAACGTCCAGAGTGACAGGCGCTGGGACAACGCTTTTGCGTGATCGAGAAGCGCCTTACCGCGCCCTTGGCCACGGTCAAACACGAAAAGCGAGGTGATCATGCCCGCGTCCCGGTCAAGGGCGATGTAGCCTTGTGCGGGCCGTCCGCTGACGAAGACCTCGCGCGACTTGAAGACGAATTCCCTGTAGTGGCGCACGACATCGTCCGCGGGGTGGACGCGCGGCATCCACGCGGTCTCATCTATCCAAGCGTTCAGGATCGCGGCACACACTGGTGCGTCCGCCGGCTCTCCCGGACGAATGTCAGACGCCCGCCCGTTCAAAGCTCGTCCCCGTGACCGGCGCGCAGGCCGTCGCGGACGCGGTGTGCGATCTCGATGAACTCCGGAGTGTCGCGGATCTCCAACGGCCGCTCTTTCGGAAGCGGGCTGTCGATCACGTCGGTGATGCGACCGGGACGCGGGCTCATCACCACGATCTTGGTCGAAAGATAGACCGCTTCGGGGATCGAATGCGTGACAAATCCAATCGTCTTGTTCGTCCGCGCCCAAAGGCCCAGCAGTTCTTCGTTCAAACGGTCCCGCACGATTTCATCCAGCGCACCGAAGGGTTCGTCCATCAGAAGTATGTCTGCATCAAAGGCCAAGGCGCGCGCGATCGACGCCCGCTGCTGCATGCCGCCAGAAAGCTGCCAGGGATACTTCTTGCCAAAGCCGCTGAGCTCGACCAGCTCCAACACACGCTCTACGCGCTCATCCTGATCGGCCTTGGAATAGCCCATGATTTCAAGCGGAAGCGAGATGTTCTTGGCAATCGTGCGCCAAGGATAAAGTCCGGCGGCCTGAAAGACATAGCCGTATGCGCGCGCCTGCCGCGCGGCATCAGCACTCATCCCGTTGACGGTCAAACTGCCGCCCGTCGGCGTCTCCAACGCGGCAACACAGCGAAGGAAGGTCGTCTTCCCACAGCCAGATGGGCCGATGAAGGAAACAAAGTCCCCCTTCTCGATCTCAAGGCTGACATCTTTCAACGCATGGACAGGGCCGTCTGCGGTGTGAAACGTAAGCGAGAGGTTTTGGGCGGAGATGACGGCCCCGCCCCCTTGGTCTTCTGTAAGGCTCATTCGCGCCGCTTAAACCCCCGTCGCCGGAATGCCGGTGCGCTCCACCGGGCGGGGCGCGGTCAGCTCTTTCCAGCTCGACAGGGCCTTGTTGACCGGGTTGTTCGCTTCGCGGCGGATGAACTTGCCGTGGCCTTCCTCTGTCCGCACTTCGCCATCGTGGATCGCCACGTGGCCGCGCGTCAGCGTAAAGCGCGGCAGGCCCTTCACCTCTTTGCCTTCAAAGACGTTGTAGTCGATGGCCGATTGCTGTGCCCCGGCAGAAATCGTCTTCGATTTTTCCGGATCCCATACAACGATGTCGGCGTCCGCACCCACAAGGATCGCGCCCTTTTTCGGATAGCAATTCAAGATCTTGGCGATGTTCGTTGATGTAACGGCCACGAATTCATTTGGTGTCAAACGGCCCGTGTTCACGCCATGCGTCCAAAGCATCGGCATCCGGTCTTCCAGACCGCCCGTGCCGTTCGGGATCTTGGTGAAATCGCCGACGCCATAGCGCTTCTGTTCGGTCGTGGACGCGCAGTGGTCCGTTGCGACGACGGATAGCGAACCCGACTGCAACCCGGCCCAAAGCGAATCCTGATGCTGCTTGTTGCGGAAGGGCGGAGACATCACCCGGCGTGCGGCGTGGTCCCAGTCCTTGTTGAAATATTCGCTTTCATCCAGCGTCAGGTGCTGGATCAAGGGCTCCCCCCAGACGCGTTTGCCCTGCATCCGGGCGCGCCGGATC
>CAZMKY010000552.1:0-2265 GCA_964566835.1 uncultured Rhodobacterales bacterium | reverse complement strand
ACGCGTGGTTATGGATGGGCGATCAAATCAAGGGGTCAACTGCACATGCGGCTTGCCATCTGAAGTCTGCTCTTTCGAATGACCTGCGGGCCCAATCTCAACCCGGATCTGCTTTCGGTAGTTTGAAAAGCTGTCAAAGCGCACCACGTCGACAGCGTCCAGTAGATCCAAGGTCAAACGAAACCAGCCTGACCTCACCTCTTCAGACGACAGGACTGTCGCAACAAATGGCTGGCCCAAGTAGGAACCTGAAACGCGTTCTCCAGCGATCCAACCTTTGGGACGGTTGGATCTGATAGCTGCATTGAGCGCATTCCAGTCGCGAAACCCATATTCATGGGCAAGCCGTTCAAGCGCCTGGGCGTGACTGACCGCGTCGCCTTGGGCTGCCAAACGCTGTCGCAGTGCCTTGGCGTTGGCCTTGGCTTCCAAAAGGGTTGGGAGTTCCACCGTCATACCGCCACCTCCGTGCTTGATCGCAGCAATCCCCACCGAAGGTTTCGTCGCCGCGAAAGTTGCATCAGAACAGTGGTTGTCAGGATCAGAAGCAGACATTCCGCCACTGGCCCCGCCAGCCAGATCCCAATTTCTCCAAAATTCCATGCAAGAAGAAACGTCAGCGGGATCGCGAAGAGGTACGGCTTGGACAATCCCAGAATTGCTGCGCGCCCGGCGTCACCGATCGCCTGGAAATGCATAGCGATCATCATCAACGGTCCCGACAAGAAGAACCCGGCCGAAAGGACTGGCAGAATGCGCGCCACCTCGGCAATGACGATGGCATCGCTGACGAAAGCCGCGGCGATCTCGGCGGCGAATGCTGACATGCCGATCTGCAAGACGAGGCAATAGAAGAACGCCACGGACACCGCCATGAGAAGGCTCCCGTCGCTGCGTTGAAAGGCGCCTGCGCCATAGTTCTGGCCTGTGATGGTCTGCATTGCATGAGCGAGGCCCAAGAGAGGTAAAAACGCAAAGGTGATCAATCGCGTGATGATGCCATAGGCCGAAACTGTTGCATCGTATTTGGGGGCTTCGACCCATTGTAAGGCGGCGATAATCGCAGCAGAGCCCAAGGCCAGGCCAATGAAATTGAGGCTTTGCGGCGCGCCAAGCGACAGGATGCGCGTCCAGTGCGAGACAAGCGAATGCTGGAGCACGGCATGTGGGCGCAGTTCCGTATCGCCAAGCACGCGGAAGGCCAAAATGATGATCAGCGCCAACACCTGTGCGAGCGCCGTTCCATAGGCGGACCCCGCAACACCCATGTCCAGCATGCCAATCAGGATATAGTTGAAGCCAATGTTTGAGAGCGAGACGAAAAGGCTCATCGCTGCCATGAGCATCACCATGCCCTCGTTGCGGAGGGCATCAGAGTTGATCGACAGAATAAAGACCATCGGTGACGCCAGCACAGTGATACGCAGATAGGTAAGCCCCAGGTTCGCCAGATGATCCGAACCGCCCGCCACAAGATGCGCAAGAGGCGCACCGAACATAAAGAAAAGCAGGATCAGGATCAGACCGATGATGACAGAAAGGCCGTGCGCGCCGGCGAAAACGGCCCGTGCATCTTCCTGTCGGGACGCGCCGAGATGACGTGCCAAAATGCTCGACATGCCAGACGAAACCAAAGTCGCCAAAGCGACCACCAGCATATAGAGCGGAAACATCAGCGTGACGGCCGCCAGTGCGTCAGCGCCTGCAAAATGCCCGAGGAAAAGCGCGTCGGCGACGGCCAAGAGCCCGCTCATTCCCATGACAAAGATAATGGGCAAGGCGGTTCGGAGATATGTGGGGCCGAGCGGCCCATTCAGATAGGTATTGGTTTGGGATGACATGACCCGGTTTCCTTGTGGCTCACGTCGCGAAATTCAGATGGGGCTCGCATTACCATCCACGCGACAAGTGCCGAGGATGACCAAGATCGTTTTCAAACTCAGAACTTCACCAAGACATAATGTCAGCGAGCGGCTGGTGCCTGATACCGCTGCTGCAACTATTGGGGCAGGCTCGGCACGTCAAGACAAAACTGAACCCATCGGTTCACTTTCTGCTTGTGCGAACGCCATCGCGCCCGGCACGCCGCCATGTCTTCTGCGCAAGGAAGGAAGTTTTGCCTGGCTGTGCACGCAGTCTCGAGCTATCTCGTCTCGGCGGGAAATTCCCTAATAACAGGGAGTTTAGAGGGAAAACCGTCGACATTGCAGATAAGCGCACCCGTGCGCTCAGAGTTTTTGACCTGAAGTCAATTGTTTAAGCGAG
>CAZMKY010000551.1:0-4400 GCA_964566835.1 uncultured Rhodobacterales bacterium | reverse complement strand
CGCATGGCTGCGACGTGTGGTGTCGGTCTGAACTCGGTCATGGCAACAGGGGTGGGCATGCTTGGCGATGTCCACGGCGGAGCAGGGCAGCAATGCGCGGAACTCTACCAAACGATCGAAGCTCGGCTGGAAAGCGAAGGCGATCTGACGTCGGCAGTTCAGAGCAGCCTTTCAGACTGGCGGGACAGCCATGGAAAGATCATTCCGGGTTTCGGACACCGCTTTCACAAGCCTGTTGACCCGCGCGCCCCGAGATTGATGTCGCTGGTGCGGGAAGCCGCCAATGAGGGCGTCGTGACCGGCAAATTTGCAGAGATTGGTGAGGCCATTCAGGCCGAGATCGGGGCAAACCGTGGCGAACCAATTGCAATGAACATCGACGGCGCCACGGCGGTGATTTTCTGCGAGCTCGGTTTTCCACCAGAGCTGTCACGCGGTCTTTTCTGCCTCAGCCGGTCGGTCGGTATTCTGGCGCATGGATGGGAACAGATGCAGCAGGGCGGGCGCAACAAAGGCCCCATGCCACCCAGTTTTCTGCCACGCTACGAACCGGCGAAAGATTAGGCAGGCCTCGGGGATCGCCACAGCCAACATTCAGATTTTCCTTGGAAAACCCGGCGACCCACTTTTAAGCTGACGAAAGCGACCTAGGGTCATTTTCCTAGGTACAGGGATGTGCGGGGAAGACGGATGATTTTGAGACGTATCGGCTGGGCCCTTTGGCCCAAAGGCATTCTTTTGGCATTTGTGACAGCGGCTGCATTTACCACAGCAAGCAAAGAGGCCTTGGCGCAGTCGTTCTTTGCAACTGTTGTTGTCGACCCAAGTGTGGGCGTTGATCGAGGGTCTGCGGCACAGATCCAGAAATTGCCGGACCCAACGACCTTTCTGACCTTCGACACCTACGGCGCCAAGGATATCGGCCGCAGCATCGCCAGTATCGGCGTTGTCAGGCCGGACCTTGTAATGCCGGGTGATCAACTTGATCTGGTTGCGGTCATCGCAGGTCCCTCCGCCGATGGTGGCGAAGAACTTCTTGCCGGTGGATTTGGCTATCGCTTCCCTCTGGGTGACACCGGCTGGACCGGTTTCGTTCAGGCGGACCATGCCAATGTGACGCTTGGGACCGAGGCCAATCTTCTTCTCGATGCGGTTGGCTCCCGGTCTGCAATGACGGTTGGTGCACGCAGAACAAAAGAGCTCTCAAACGATGCGAAACTGACCTTCGCGGTTGAGCTTGGCGCACGCCAAGCGGAAGGGTCGATCCTTGGGACAACAGTGCTGGACGAAGAAGTCCGTTTTCTTCGCGCGTCCGTCCTTTACGAACAGGGCATCCCGTTCCTTTTCCAGCGACGCTTTTCAGCGGCGGTGACCAAAGGGTTCGACGGCTTCGGCGCATCGCCGACATTCAACCCCCTGGCCACATATCCTGGCGCCAGCACAGATTTTCTACGCGCTTCGGCCAGCGCTGAATTTTCGGTGCCCGTTTCCGCGTCGCTCGTCGTGAACGCGGGCGTCGTCGGCCAGTGGACATCGGACAGTCTGCCGGTGTCGCAACGCTGCGGCTATGGCACCAATTCCTACATGCGCGGGTTTGATCTGGGCTACGTCAGCGGGGATCAATGCATCGGCGGTCGCGCGGAAATCGCATACAACGTCGAGCTTCCGTCGGAAGGCGACGAAAGACTGATCTTCACCCAAGCCTATGCAGGGATCGACAGTGGCTGGCTCCAGAACAATGCGAACGCCTTGGTTCCGGAGGTCTCAGATGAATGGTCCAGCGGGTCCATCGGCATCCGAACCATCCGCGGCGATTTTATTGGAGAGATTTCGGCCACGCGCATCTTTGATCAACCGGCCGGTACCGTTCCGCAAAGCCGAAATCGTCTGTGGCTTAGGGCAGCGGTTCGGTTCTGACGACGCCTGAGACGGAACTGCGGAACAATGTCTTGCAGACCGCCAAGAGCATCAGAAGCATGACAAAGGAAAACGGCACCGCACCAACGATCATCACGTCGCGGATGGACTGAACGCCGCCGACGGCCATGATGGAGCCCGTCATTGCGGCCAGAACCACGGCCCAGAGCAAGGAATGCAAGGGCGTCTCGGCCAGGACACCGCCACCAGCACCGATGGACTTGATGGCGATGATTGCGGCACTGGTGCTGGACACGATCAGCACGAGGAACATGAGAAGAATGACCGCTTTCATTCCCGTCGCGGCCATCGAAGGCAGCAAAAGATCAATCGTCTCGTAGATCCGGAAGGCGTGCGGGGCCGCGATGATCCGGCCATCTGCCGTTCCATCGAGTTCCAGCATTATGGCTGACCCGCCGGTGATCGCGAACCAGAGAAAGCACATGAGCGCGGGCGCAATGACAGCGCCAAGCACAAATTCTCTCAAAGAGCGACCACGCGAAATGCGGGCAAGGAACAGACCGACGAACGGGGCGAAGGCGATCCACCAGGCCCAGTAGAAGAACGTCCACTGGCCGCGCCAATCTGCTTGAGGCTCGGCGTTTTGACCGGTTGTATGAATGCCGAGCATCTCGGCCGGTAGGGCGCGGAGATATGCGCCAACGCCATCGACGAATGCGCCTGCCACAAAGCTGCCAGACCCCATGACCACGAAGATCGCCAGAAGACCGAAAGCCAGAAAGACACCGGTGTTCGACGTCCATTTTACACCTCGATTTACGCCCGACACGACAGAACCGATGGCAATGGAGGTTGAGACGACGAGCGCGGTCATCAGCGCCGCGAAAGGCGCGTTTCCGGCTTTGTCAGCAAAGAACGGATGCCCGGTCAGAATGAAGAGGCCAGCGCAGATCTGTTCCAAGCCCAACACGATTGTCGTGATGATCCCGGACGAGATCGCAAGGATCGAGATCACATCGATGCCGTGCCCCAACGGGCCCTCAAGCCAACGTCCAAGCAAAGGTTCCAACGCGGATCGCATCGTCAACGGATGCCCATCCCTGTGGCACGACAAACCCAACGCGACACCGACAAGGGCGTAGCAGGCCCACGCCGAGAATCCCCAATGCAAGAACGCGAACCTCAGAGCGGACGCCGCGCTGTCTTCGGACCCGGCCGTGACCGTGCCTGCCATAAGGTCGGGGTTTTCCGTCAGATGTGAAATCGGCTCGCTGACGGAAAAGGCGAGAATGCCTGCACCGATCCCAGCGCAAAACATCATCGACAGCCATGACGGCGTCGAGTGTTCGGGAATATCGTAGTCTCCACCAAGCTTGATCCGTTTAGAGGCAGGGTGAACCAGAATTCCAATGCACAGCAGGAATGTTGCCGCCAGAAGCCATTCGTACCATGTGCCGAAAATACTGAGCGTCGTATGCTTGAGATGTTCCAGCAACGCACCGGCGGTGTTCGGGAACGCCATGAGCCACAACACCAAGAGCGCCATGATCAGTTTGGCGCACATTGAAACGACAGGGTTGAAGCCTTCGTAAAAGCCGGACGGCACCGTGTGGATGTTGAGCGAAGTTTGGCGTGTCGACACGGCGCTGATGTCCCCTTGTTAGACCAGCGCTAGGGAACGATCAGAAATGAAAGACCATGCCGCCTGACGGTTGGCATTGGCCCTTCAAGGGAGAAACCGAGCATCCCCTAGCGCCTTGCCGAAGGGGTCGCATCCAAATGTTGCAGGATTGTTTGGAACGCTAAGATTTGCCGGTCGGCGCCTAAAGTCTTGCCAGCATCCCGGGCATCGAAGCGCGCATTTCATCCGTGAGAATGCCGGGACCGAACCGTCGCACGAACAGGTTGATCGGCGTTCGCATGGAGTTCTCGCGTTGCTCTTCCGAGACAAAGAGGCGACCCGAGACATAGAAGAGGTTTCGCAAAATGCCTTGCGCCCGCGATCGTGACAGCATCAGCGTCATGGCTTTGGCGCGCAGCGCAGGTGTCTGCGGGTCAGCAAACATCGGCTCGAAGAACACGGATCTTAGACCGGCGGCTGCATAAAGCTCCGCACGATATGTCGCCAGCTCTTCTAGCCGGTTGGCGGACATAAGGCTCTGGCAAAGCATCACCAGCGTATAAAGGTAGAACGTGCTGCCTTTCTCGCTGAGTGACAGGGCGAGTTTCTGGTGGGCAACGGCTGTGTCCGTATCGCCAAGAAAGCCCTTGAGTTGGCCCGCCATCGCAAGAGTTGAGGCAATGTCCGTCGACGCGTCGAGCGCGCGGTCAGTCATATCCTCAGCGAGGTCCCGGTACCCACCGTCCACAAAGTACAGAAGTTTGGCCGCGACAACTGCATGCTCCGGTCGCGTCTGCGCAAAGTCCAGCGCTTCGAGCACCAGCTTCTCAATCTCCGCTTCGTCTTCAGGGCAGGTGTCATCGCCCGTGCGGAACAACTCGAAGCCAAGCGTCACGTATTT
>CAZMKY010000550.1:0-4838 GCA_964566835.1 uncultured Rhodobacterales bacterium | reverse complement strand
GGAACCGTTTTGACTGTGTACTCAAGATAACTCATGCGCGGCTCGCCCCGCCCGACGGGGCGTCGGGGATGCGCAAGTCCAACTCTCCGAGGAAAGTGCCCATCCGTTCCCGCTGGTCAGAGGGATAGGCGTCCAGCGGTGGCAAACCGCCGTAGAGCGCGTAAAGCATGATGTCGCGTGCCGGTGGCGCCGCGGCAGAGGACCCGCCACCACCATGCTCAACAATAACGGCGACGGCATATTTGGGTTTGTCCGACGGCGCGTAGCAGACAAAAAGACCGTGATCACGTCGTTCCCACGGCAACTGATCATTCCGGAACACGCCACGCGCGCGCTCTGCTGCGGTAATGTTCCGCACCTGGCTGGTGCCCGTCTTGCCTGCGATCTCCATGCCTTCGGCCACGATCCGGGACCGGCGCGCTGTGCCTCTGGCCGAATTGGAAACGCGGTGCATGGCGCGGCGGATCATATCCAGATGGCTGGTAGCGACATTCAGCGGCGCCGCTGGCGCAATAGGCACTTCGACGCCGTCGATGGATTTGACAAGGCGCGGTTCCACGGCCTTTCCGCTCGCGATGCGGGCGGTCATGATGGCAAGCTGGAGCGGCGACGACAGGACATAGCCCTGACCGATCGAAGCGTTGATTGTGTCGCCCGGGCGCCAGACTTGCTCGCGCACCTGTTGCTTCCATTTCTCCGAAGGGATCAGGCCCTCTGCCACAGCAGAGACTGGAAGATCATGGCGCGTCCCAAGACCGAACTCGAGGCAGAGATCATGCAGGTTGTCGATGCCAGTGCGCTTGGCGGCTTCGTAGAAATAAACGTCGCACGACTGACCGATGGCCTTGTCCAGATCGCAGTAGCCGTGACCGCCGCGCTTCCAGCAGTGGAAGCGCCTACCGCCCAGCGTGAAGTGACCCGGACAATAGACGGTTTCACCCGGACCCATGACGTTGTGGCGAAGCGCAGCAAGCCCCGTCATCATCTTGAAAGTAGACCCCGGCGGGTATGTGCCTTGAACCGTCTTGTTGAACAGCGGTCGATACGTGTTTTCACGCAGCGCGCCATAGTCCTTGGTCGAAATTCCGCGCACAAAGAGGTTAGGGTCAAACGCTGGAGACGATGCCATCGCTAGCAGGTCGCCCGTCTCAACATCCATCACGACGGCGCCTGCACTCTCACCCGCAAGCCGCGCCTGCGCGAAGTTCTGCAGGCCGTGGTCGATCGTCAGCTGGATATCACGGCCCGCTTCACCTTCGATCCGGTCAAGTTCGCGCATGACACGTCCACCGGCATTGACCTCGATCCGCTTTGTGCCGGCAGAGCCGCGCAAATCAGTCTCCAACTTGGTTTCAAGACCGATCTTCCCGATCTGGAACTTCGGGATCTGTAGAAGAGGATCCGGATTTTCGAGCTTGGAGAGGTCGTAGTCACTGACCGGTCCGACATAGCCGACGATATGGGCAAAATCCTCGCCCAAGGGATACTGGCGGCTGAGGCCCACGTCAGGCGTGATGCCGGGAAGGGCCGGGGCATTGACGGCCACCTTGGCGATCTCTTCCCACGTCAGACGGTCAGCCAGCGTGACGGGCACGAAGGGACTGCGCCGGTTCACCTCGCGGATCGCGCGCTCCAGCTCATCTTCATCCAGATGGATCAGCGTTCTCAAACGCTTGATCACCTCATCTACGTCGCCTGCTTCCTCGCGCACGATCGTGATGCGGTAGTTCTGCTCATTCTGCGCGATAGCGACGCCATTGCGATCAAAGATAATGCCACGCGCGGGCGGGATCAGGCGCACATTGATCCGGTTTTCTTCCGCCAGAAGCCGGAATTCGTCAGCTTCTTGGATCTGCAACTGGCGCATGCGCAGGCCAAGCACTCCGACAAACCCGGCTTGAAGACCGGTCAAGACCAATCCACGCCGGGTGATGATCCCGGCGCTTTTCTCCGTTTCTTTGTTCGACTTCATCATGAGCGCACTCCAAGCGGATTGAACTCACCCGAGACCGGTTTGCGCAAGCCAAAAGATCGTGCGCCGAAGGCAACGACCAATGGGTAGCAAAGAACGGTGGCCAGCAACCGGATCAAGGTCTGACCAAGGGCTGGCTGATCGACGAAGAAAACAGCCTGAAGGATAACATGGGCCAAGGTCCCGACGGTGATGAAGGCCGCGATCATCAGCCATTCCACGACGAAAGACATGTCGCGAAATCCGCTGGCCCGGCTTCGGATCATCTCGGTCATGATAACAACGATCACAGCCCATAGACCCGGCGGGCGCATGAACAGAAAATCGGCCATCAGGAACAACAGCGCGATCATGGTGACTGGCACCGCTTCCGGTCGTCGCAGGAGCCAAGCCAAGGTCAAAAGCAGCATCACATCGGGGCCGGGCAGTCTGCCCGGACCGGGGTCCAGTGGCAAAAGCTGCGCGAAGGCAATGCAGGCGATCAGCAGGAAAAAGAGCGCCCGAAAGGCCCAGCGTTGGCCAAGCGTCAGATCATCCATCGCTTGGCTCCGACTCTGATTGGACAAGCAACGGCTCAGCCGGCAAACGCGGGCCGATCAGATCCTGTGGCACATCGATTGGATCGGCAGGGGCCGATCGCAGAACGCGCACAAACTCCAACCGCTCATAATCCGCTGACAGCCGCAAACGAAGGCGTCCATCATTGGCCAAAACGACTTGGCCCACCAAAAGCCCGGCCGGGAAGACCCCACCATCACCAGAGGACACAACGCGGTCACCGGGTCGGACCTGCTCTGGAGCCTCGATAAAATCTAGGACAGGCAAGGGAGAGTTGTCGCCAGCCAGCATTGCGCGCTGGCCAGATGGTTGAACTGTCACAGGAATGCGGCTGGCTGTGTCGGTCAAAAGCAAAACCCGGCTGGAACTCTGCCCAACGCCTGAGATCCGTCCAACAAGACCCAACCCGTCGGTCACGGCCCAGCCGTCTTGAATGCCATCGCGCCCGGCCCCCACGTTCAGCAAGACAGATTGCCGGAAAGGCGATCCACTGTCAGCCAGAACGACGCCGGTGACTTTGGTCAGGGCCGGATCAAGCCGCACCTTGTTGAGGTCGAGCAGCTTGGCATTTTGCTGTTCAAGTTGCAGCGCCGCTTCGCGCCACGCCTGCATCTGGCGCAGTTCACGACGCAGTTCCGCGTTCTGTTCCGCCAGTCTTGCATAGCTTTGGAAGCCACGGGCCAGATCCACCGCCCGCGCGACGGGAACAAGCGCCCAGTCCATCTGCGGCACGACCGTATCGACCAATGCCGCACGGAACCGTTCGGCGCGAGGGGAGTCGATGCGCCAAAGCAGGAATATAGCGATCAAAACAAGGATAAGCCCGCCGACCAATAGGCGGCGGATCGGGGCAACATAGTCTTCCTCCGGTCCTCTGCTCTGCGCCACGTCTCGTCCCTTCAGATGTCGGCCTCTAAACGCTCAACCCTTTCAATTGGTTGCGACGTCTCAAGAGGCCGGGCGGGATCAGCTGTCGTAGTCTATAACATGTTGCAGCTGTTTTTCGTATTCCAGCGCCTTGCCGGTGCCCATTGCAACACAATTCAGCGACTCGTCCGCGACCGAAATCGCAAGGCCGGTCTGTTCGCGCAAGGCCAGATCCAATTCGCCCAAAAGCGCGCCACCGCCGGTCAGCATGACGCCACGGTCGACAATGTCTGCGGCCAGGTCCGGCGGCGTGGCTTCCAGCGCCGTCATCACGGCTTCGCAAATCTGCTGCACCGGTTCGGCCAAGGCTTCGGCAACTTGCGCCTGATTGATCTCGGTTTCTTTCGGCACGCCGTTTAACAAATCCCGTCCCCGGATCTGCATGGAGCTTCCGCGCCCGTCATCCGGCATGCGGGCCGTACCGATCGACGTCTTGATCCGCTCTGCAGTCTGATCACCGATCAACAGGTTATGCTGACGGCGCAGGTAGCTGACGATGGCCTCATCCATACGGTCCCCTCCAACGCGGACAGACCGGGCATAGACGATATCGCCAAGCGACAACACGGCGACTTCCGTGGTTCCGCCGCCAATATCGACGACCATGGATCCGGTCGGATCGGTAATCGGCATGCCTGCGCCAATGGCGGCAGCAATAGGTTCGGCAATCAGGCCGGCGCGGCGGGCGCCGGCGCGCAGAACGCTGTCCTTGATCGCGCGTTTTTCCACCGGCGTCGCCCCGTGCGGCACACAAACGATGACGCGCGGTTTGGAAAACGTCGTGCGCTTGTGAACCTTGCGGATGAACTCCTTGATCATGGCCTCGGCCACATCGAAATCGGCGATGACACCTTCGCGCATCGGTCGGATCGCCTGAATGGATCCAGGCGTCCGCCCCAGCATCAGCTTGGCGTCTTCGCCCACGGCCAGAACTTTTTTCTGTCCGTCTTTCACGTGATAGGCGACCACGGACGGTTCATTCAGAATCACGCCGCGACCCTTCAGGTAAACCAGCGTATTCGCCGTCCCGAGGTCGATTGCCATATCCGTGGAAAATAGTCCGCCGAACACCATGTTCGTATCCCCACTCGCTGCTCTTGAGGTTCGCGCATCCTGCCTCGCTGCGAACCAGTTGACCATATAGGCCTGTGTCAGAGCGACCGAAAGATGGCTCGCGCCGACACCGGCACTATTCTGCCGCCCCAACGCAACGGCATTAAACTCGATTCTTTATCAAACACCGAATCCGGGCCTTATTGTGGCAGGACCGGGAACAATGCGCGATACCGCACCTTCATTGGTCCGAAAATATCCCGGAGGGGTCCGGGGAGGCTGGCCTCCCCGGCTCTTGTCAGCCAGCGTCCTTGTAGCTGACTTGCTT